>DJYD01000008.1 GCA_002449955.1 Lachnospiraceae bacterium UBA6987 | reverse complement strand
AAGATGTACAGCACCGTGCAGGAATGGGTCTTCCCGTTTATAAAAGAACTCCACGGTGATAAAGAGAGCGCCTACTCCAAATACATGGGCGACGCCATCTTCAAGATCCCCACGCCGCTGATGCTGGACAAGATCGTCACCGCCATGGACGGCATCTATGACCAGATGGCCCAGCTCAAGGCTGCCGACACTCGGGGCGATGTATATGAATACCTGCTCTCGAAGATCGCCACGGCGGGCGTCAACGGCCAATTCCGCACGCCACGGCACATCATCCGCATGATGGTGGATCTCATGGAGCCGAAGGCTGATGAAATCGTCTGCGACCCTGCCTGCGGCACCTCCGGCTTCCTGGTGGCGGTCAGCGACTATCTGAAGGAAAACCGTAAACAGGAGGTTTTCTTCAACCGACAGAACAAGGATCACTACATGAATCACATGTTCCACGGCTACGACATGGACCGCACCATGCTGCGTATCGGCGCAATGAACATGATGACCCACGGCGTGGACAACCCCTTCATCGAGTACCGGGACAGCCTGTCCGACCAGAACCCGGACCGAGAGAAATACACCCTGATCCTGGCCAATCCCCCCTTCAAGGGCAGTCTGGACGCGGACATTGTCTCCACCGATCTGCTGAAAGTCTGCAAGACCAAGAAGACGGAGCTGCTGTTCCTGGCGCTGTTCTTGCGGATGCTCAAGGTGGGCGGTCGCTGCGCTTGCATCGTTCCGGACGGCGTACTCTTCGGCTCCTCCACCGCCCACAAGGCCATCCGGAAGGAACTGATCGAGGGCAACCGGCTGGAGGCCGTGATCTCCATGCCCTCCGGCGTGTTCAAGCCCTACGCCGGCGTGTCTACCGCCATCCTGATCTTCACAAAGACCGGTCACGGTGGAACAGATAAAGTCTGGTTCTATGACATGAGGGCCGATGGCTACAGCTTGGACGATAAGCGCAGCGAGACCAAGGAGAACGACATTCCGGATATCATCGCCCGGTTCCATGCGCTGGACGCCGAACAGGAACGGAAGCGCACGGAGCAGAGCTTCTTCGTTCCGAAGGAGGAGATCGTCGGCAATGATTACGATCTTTCCATCAACAAGTACAAGCAGACGGAGTATGTTGCGGTGGAGTATCCGCCGACAAGTGAGATTGTGGCAAAGCTCAGAGAACTGGAAGAACAGATTTCTGATGAAATGGATGAGTTGGAGAGACTTTTGAATGTATAAGTTGATCTCAGTTTTGAGCTTATTGATAAGGCAGTTTTGCCTTCCAAATCCTTTTGAATGCTTCGGTGATTCAGCACTGCTGGTCAATTGGATAGCAGGAATCGTGATGGCACCGATCACCTACTTGATTGTGGGACTCGTCTATGAGAAAGGATCGGAACCGACAGTCGGCAGTCTGCTGTATCTGGTGACATACGCCCTGCTGACAGGTGTTCTGTGTGTTTTGAGCATTTTCTCCTTTGCTTGGTGGTGGATTTTGATATTGGCAGCTGCCTTTATTGGAGCGGTTATTGGGATTCGAATTTTAGGCGAAAAGATGGAAGCAAACACCTTTAGAAGTTGAGGTTTGTAGGGATGAGTATGGTAAACAGAACGGTAGGAGAATGCTTTTATCAGGTTCGTAATGGAGCTAATATCAAGCAAGGGCTGGCTAATGGCGGGTTTCCGATTACGAGGATTGAAACTACTGCAAACGATATCTTTAATCGTGATCGTATGGGATATGCGGGTATAACAGATATTGGAAAGTACGAGAGTTATGTTCTTGAAGATGGAGATCTGTTAATGTCGCATATTAATAGTGTGCAGTATCTTGGAAGGACTGTTATATACAAAAAACAGCCAGGCGAAGTAATCATTCATGGCATGAATCTTTTGGGACTAAAGGCTAACAGGAACATAATTGTGCCTGAATATGCTCGATATTGTTTTTACTCTCCGAGCTTTCGAGATCAACTGGCTAAGATAACTAAGAAGTCTGTAAATCAAGCAAGTTTTACTGTATCAGATCTTAAAAAGATAGTCATCAAAGTCCCCCTGTTAAGTGAGCAAATTAGAACTGTCGAAATACTTGATAAGACAAACAAATTATTATGCCATCGCCGAGACGAGATCCAAAAGCTTGACGATTTGATCAAGGCCCGATTTATCGAGATGTTTGATAATAAATATCCTACGGTTGTTTTGGGAGATGTGATAAAAACTACATCTGGGGGTACCCCTTCAAAAGCTCATCCAGAGTATTATGATGGAGGGACTATTCCATGGCTTTCAAGTGGTGAAATAAATGCAGGAGTTATAACGTCAGTAAAAAACTATATAACAGAGGAAGGCATGAGAAAGTCCTCTGCAAAGATGATTCCAAAGGATTCTGTTGTAGTTGCAATGTATGGAGCAACCGCAGGCGTTACAGGAATACTGAAAATAGAAACTACAACAAATCAAGCTGTTTGCAGCCTGCTGCCAACTCAACAGTTTATTCCAGAGTATTTATATTATGCCGTGGCATCGAAAAAAGATTGGATGATTTCTCAGTGCCAAGGCGGGGGGCAACCTAATATATCACAAGGAATTATTAAGAGTATGGAGTTAATAGACGCTCCATTACATGAGCAGGGGAAGTTTGCAGAGTTTGTTCAGAAAGTCGACAAAACAAAAGCTGCCGTGCAAAAAGCTCTGGATGAGGCACAGATCCTATTTGACAGTTTGATGCAGCAGTATTTTGGTTAAGGATACAGAAGGGAGAAAATGATGGATTCTCTTCAGAATTTATTACAAAGTAAGAATATCATTATCTCGCTTCACAATTATGGCCCTCAGGATTTGGGGACCGGTTGGGAGGTCAAGTCAATTGTTGAGAATCCAGATGTATTTGATGATTTATACTCTCGATATCCTTTAACAGGGCTGTCCAGTTTGGATGATTATTATCTTTATTTGCTCTCCCATAAGCTTGTTGGTATGCGTGAGGTTATTCCTGCGCTATTGCAAGACGCGCATAAAGATATAATCTCCAAACTTTCCGATGATGCCGAAAAAGCGCTCTCAGTTGTTGGAAACGGTGACGTTGTAAAGTTTATCAACGGTAATATTCAAGATATCTTTGAAAATGAAAAAACATCTCACGATGTCCGGTTTGCTACGCTTGATCTCGTTGCAAAATACAGTATGGGGATAAGCAGAGATACGTTTGCTTTTCTGGGCAAAGACTACGGGTATTTACTGATTGATCGGTTCGATCAATTTGAAAAGACATTTGAGCAGAATCCGGATTTGTTCGAATCCATTTACTCTACTGGACGTCTGGATGAAATTAACTCTTTTCGCGTTGAAAAGACCCTGGATATATGGAGTCATATCCTGAACAAAGGAAAAAGCAGTTTAAAGGAGACTGTAGAAAAGCGTGTAGCGGTGCTTGCGGAGGATATTAAAGCACTGAGTGAGACAGCTACGATTGACAATATAATGCAGGTTGAAGGGACGATACGTAAGTTCCACTTGTTTTTACAGCGGATTCAAAGCCCTTTGGCGAATGAGTTCGCTGAACATGCAAAAGCAGCGGCAGATCTTTTGTCAAAGAACATTCTTGAGAGAGGTCAGTCTTTTCATTATGAAATCCCTGTTGAAGAGATTATCAGCAGGTGGAAGAAAACAGAAAACTGGGAAGTGCGTCTGTTATCTATAACACATGATTTGAAGCCTGAAGAAGAAGCCATTACATGCATCAGCCGGTTGTCAAGAGAGCCCGAGACAAAGCATTCCCTGTTCGATCTTGTCAGCACCAATGTCCCCACAGACGACTTCTTTACTATGAGCCATCAGCAGATGCTCTCAATCATGGCGAGTGTCGGAACGGGTACAATGATAGGCATTCTCAGAAACCAGGACACACTCATTGATTACCTGAACCTTGTGGCGTCTGCTGTGCAATTGATTGCCGAACAGTTGAATGTAGAGGGAGAACAGCTTCAGCAAGATGTGGGAATGATCTCTGGCTTGTTACAATTAGTCGCAAACAATTTGGAAATCAGCAACGATGCGACACGCGGAACGTGCTATGGAGCATCCATGTTTACGTGTGCTTTCTCAGAAAAGCTATTGCGGATTCTGTATTTACACCTTGCCAAGGACGAGCAGTACATACCAATCAACAAAGCTACTATTGGAGAATTGCTCCTAGTGAGTAATTCTCACATAGTCGGCATTTTTGGAGAAAATCACGTTAAGAATCTTTCATTTTTCCTGCAAAGGACTCCCCCATCGAATGTTGGGCAGAACATAAGGAACGCCCTTGCGCATTGGGCCAATGTTTCGGCAGAAGCAATGACACCGTTCTTTGTGGCAAAAATGTTATGGATTTTCACAGACATTCTCAATACAGTTTTCTGGTATTGTCTGAAGGATGTAATTGAGAGGAATGAAAGCAATGACCAACTTTGACCTCTTCACAAAAGAACAGGACTTCGCCTCGTTTGCGGAACCGGCTGCAGCTGCAGAACGCATCTACCAGATCGATCCGGCGGCTTGCGTGCTGAATTGCCGAAGAGCCATGGAATCCGCGGTCAAGTGGATGTATTCCGTTGACGCCGCGCTGGTGATGCCCTATCAGGACAATCTCATCAGCCTGATGAACACGGATGAATTCCGAGATATCGTGGATGACAATTTGCTTCGCCGCATGGACTATATCCGGAAGACCGGCAACGCCGCCGCTCATGCAGGTAGAAGGATCACAAAAGAGCAGGCGGCGCTGTGTCTGGAGAATCTCTATATCTTCCTGGATTTTGTGGCATACTGCTATGCTGATGATTATCAGGAAGGTACATACGATCCTTCCCTGTTGGAGCAGGAGCCTCCTGCAGCCGTGCAGGTCATCGATACCGAGGCGGAGCTGAAGCTGGAAGAGCTGATGGCAGAAAACGTTGCCCTGCGGGAGGAGCTGACTGCCCGCCGAGCCGAGCAGCAACAGACTTATGTCCCGAAGCCTCTGGATATCTCCGAATACAAGACCCGCAAGCTCTATATCGACGCCATGCTGGAGGACGCCGGCTGGATCGAGGGGAAGAACTGGATCAATGAGTATGAGATCCCCGGCATGCCCAACAAATCCGAGGTGGGCTATGCGGATTATGTGCTGATGGGCGATGACGGGCGGATCCTGGCAGTGATTGAAGCCAAGCGAACCTGTGTGGACGTGGCCAAGGGCCGCCAGCAGTCCAAGCTGTACGCAGATCTGATTGAGAAAAAACAGGGCCGACGTCCGGTGGTGTTCCTCACCAACGGTTTTGATACCCGCATCGTGGACAACCAGTACCCGGAGCGGAAGGTTGCCGCGTTCTACTCCAAGCGCGATCTGGAAAAGCTCTTCAATCTGCAGAGCATGCGCTCCAGTTTGAAATACATCGTAGTGGACAAGCAGATTGCCGGCCGCTACTATCAGGAAGCGGCCATCAAGGCCGTGTGCGACGCATTCGGGCAGAAGAACCGCCGCAAGGCGTTGCTGGTCATGGCCACCGGCTCGGGCAAGACCCGGACGGTCATTGCTCTGGTGAAAGTGCTGCTGGAGCAGGGGTGGATCAAAAACGTGCTGTTCCTGGCGGACCGGAATTCCCTGGTGACCCAGGCGAAGCGGAACTTTGTGAATCTGCTGCCGGATCTGTCCGTCACGAACCTCTGCGAGGAGAAGGACAACTATACAGCACACGGTGTGTTCTCCACCTACCAGACGATGATGAACTGCATCGACTCTGTGCGGGATGAGGAGGGCAAGCTGTTCTCCTGCGGCCATTTCGATCTGGTGATCTGCGATGAAGCCCACCGGTCGATCTACAACAAATACAAGGATATCTTCAATTACTTTGATGCGCCGCTGGTGGGTCTGACGGCCACGCCAAAGGATGAAATTGACAAGAACACCTATGCCGTTTTCGAGCTGGAAAACGGTGTCCCGACCTACGGCTATGAGCTGGCGCAGGCAGTAAAGGACGGCTATCTTGTGGATTTCGTATCGGTGGAAACAGTTCTCAAATTCATCCAGCAGGGCATCGTTTACGACGATCTGTCCGATGAGGACAAAGAAGCGTACGAAGACACCTTTGAAGATGAGAACGGCGAGCTTCCGGAAAGTATTGCCTCTTCCGCTCTCAATGAATGGATCTTCAATGAAGATACCATTCGGGCCGTGCTGCATATTTTCATGACAGAGGGACTGAAAATCGATTACGGCAATAAGATCGGTAAGTCGATCATCTTCGCTAAAAACCACACACATGCAGAAAAGATCCTGGAAGTGTTCGGGAAAGAATATCCGCATCTGGTCGGCTACGCGAAAGTCATAGACAATTACATGACTTATGCCCAGAGCGCCATCGACGAATTCTCCGACCCGAAAAAGCTGCCGCAGATTGCCATTTCCGTCGATATGCTGGACACCGGTATCGACGTGCCGGAAGTTCTGAATCTGGTTTTCTTCAAGAAAGTCATGAGCAAAGCCAAGTTCTGGCAGATGATCGGCCGTGGCACCAGGCTTTGCCCGGGACTGATCGATGGGAAGGATAAGACGAAGTTCTATATCTTTGATTTCTGCGGAAACTTCGAGTTTTTCCGGATGAATAAAGGTAAGCCTTCGGCTAATATGATCGCGCTTCAAGGGGCTATTTTCGGTCTGCAATTTGAACTATCCTACAAGCTCCAGGAACTTCAGTTCCAGACGCCTGAACTGATCGCATTTCGCAAATGGCTGGTCAGTGAAATGACGCGTAAAGTGCGGGAACTGAATCGCGACAACTTTGCTGTCCGGCAACATCTGCGTTATGTTGACCAGTATGTGATGGAAGAGGGATATACGGGTTTGACTTACGCAGATACTTTGCTGGTACGGGAAGAACTTGCTCCACTCGTTGAACCGGATGAAGACGATGCGAAGGCATTGCGGTTTGACGCCCTGCTTTACGGCATCGAACTGGCATACTTGGCCGGGAAAAAGTATAATCGCGGTAGGAACGATCTGCTCAAAAAAGTCGCTGCTGTAGCAAGCGTAGCCAATATTCCGGAGATCATGATGCAGGCGGATCTGATCGACAAGATCCTGCACACGGCTTATCTAGATAATGCTGGAATTGATGAATTTGAGCATATTCGCGAGAGTCTGCGGGATCTGATGAAGTATATTCCGACCAGCAAGATCATCTATAATACAGACTTTGATGACGAGATTCTTTCGCTTGACTGGAAGGAGTCCGAGCTGGAGAATGATGACTTGAAGAACTACAAGGCCAAGGCGGAATACTATATCCGCCAGCATCAGGACAACGCAGCCATTGCCAAATTGAAGAGCAACGTTCCGTTGACAGAGTCAGACGTGGAGGAACTGGAAGATATTCTGTGGAATGAACTGGGAACCAAGCAGGATTACGAAGCGGAGTTTGGTCACAAGCCTTTAGGAGAGTTTGTAAGGGAAATCGTAGGCCTGGATATGAATGCTGCCAAGGCCGCTTTTGCGGAATACCTGAACAATACGAAACTCGATAGCCGGCAGATCTATTTTGTGAATCAAATTGTGGAGTATATTGTGCGAAACGGCCTGATGAAAGACCTTTCGGTGTTGCAGGAAACACCGTTTACTGATCAGGGGAGTATCGTAGAGGTTTTTGATGATTTAACCATATGGATGGGGATTAGGAAGGTTATTGAACAGATCAATGCGAATGCATTAGCTGCGTAAGGAGTATTGGGAATGGTACATGGAAAAGCTATTGAATTGTTCCTTGTGAACGGGACGGCAGAGAGTCTGATCACCGCAGAACTGTCAAACTGGAATGGGAAAGCAATCAAGATTCCGCGGACAGAAGTAGCTGCGTGTGATCGGGGTGATATCAAAGGCGTGGGAGTCTATTTCCTGATTTGTCAGGAAGAAAATGGAACCGATTCCGTATATATTGGCGAAGCGGAGAATGTGCTGGACCGCCTGACGCAGCATCTCCGGGATTTCCAATCCGGAAAAGAGAAATATTACTGGAATACGGCTGTCATCTTTGTCGGTAGAGATCTGAACAAGGCACTGATCCGGTATCTCGAAAATCGTTTTGTCGAGATCGCAAAAGAATGCGGACGATATACGGTTCTTACGAAGAATACATACAAGAATACCGTTTTGAAAGAAGCCCAGATTGCCAGCATGGAGGAGTTTATCGATAACGTAAAAATCCTCATCAATACTTTGGGCTATAAGGTGCTGGTGCCAGTCCCCAAGGCGAACGATGAGACGATTTACCTGTACTGCAAAGGATCCGGAGCTTCTGCAAAAGGATTTGTAAGCGCCGGAGGATTGACGGTTTTGGAAGGTTCCACCGTTTCCGATCATACAATTCCTTCTTTGGAGACAAAGGGGAAATCGTACTATAATCTTCGAAATGCTCTGATCAAAGATGGAACAATTTCTGATCGAGTATTCACCAGAGATTATGAGTTTAAAGCACCATCGGCGGCGTCTGCTGTGATTTTGGGGCATACGTCCAACGGTAATGTTGACTGGAAAACCGCAGACGGGACTAAGCTCAAAGACCTATAATTTGAAAACGATGAGGATCTGAAATCTGCAAAAACCGATTTTTGCATTTGTATGAAGCGTCGAAAGGCGCGCAGCTCGCACTTGTGCGATCATAAGGGTTTGGGATTATCCCAACAAGCCGGATTTGGCGAAAGGGGTTCCGATCCGGATCGGAATACTGCTCGCCAAGTTCTGTAAGCATAGCAGGACTTGGTGCAGAAATGCGTAGACTCTTACGAGTCTACATTGCTTGCCAAGTACAATATGGACGGCAATGCACTGCTTGCCAATTAGCGAACCTGTAAGGGTTTGCCCTGCTTGCGAAGTAGTGAAATCGTTAGTAAAGGAGTACATCATGACTGAACAAGATGTCTTGGAATTGCTACAGTACGGCGAACACATCCATCTGGAGTGTAAAAAGGCTGAAACGACTTTGCCGAATTCAGTCTGGGAAACGTATTCCTCTTTTGCAAATACAGATGGTGGAGTGATTCTTTTTGGCATAGAGGAACATGTAAAAGAAACGGATTTTGAACGCCGGTTTGTATTCCAAACAATAAAGAATCCCGATCAACGAATAAAAGACTTCTGGAATACTGTTAATAGTAATAAGGTCAGCAGCAATATTCTTGTTGATTCTGATGTAGGGACATGTTCCATAAAAGGTGAAACCATTATATGGGTTCATGTTCCTCGTGCAAAGTATAATCAACGACCGGTATATCTGAATGATAATCCTATGAAAGGCAGCTATAAGCGAAATCATGAGGGAGACTATCACTGTACCGAAGAAGAAGTAAAAGCCATGCTGCGCGACGCAAATGATTCCGGAAGTGACGGAACCATTTTAGATGGCTATACAATGGAAGACATTGATATGAATGCGCTTCGTTCATATCGAATTGAGTTTGAACACCAGAATCCAGATCATGTATGGAACAGTTTGGATGATCAAGAGTTCCTTTATAAAATGGGCGGTTACATAAAAGACCGGACAACAGGTAAATGGTGGTTGACGGCAGCGGGTCTTCTACTGTTTGGAAAAGGTGAAGCGGTACGTGAACGCTTCTCCAATATACGCATGGACTATATTGATCAGAGTAATCTTCTTCCCGGGAGCCGTTGGAGTGATCGTATTACCTATGATGGTATGTGGGAAAACAATCTGTACAACTTCATGCGACAAGTTATGCCGAAACTGGTTTCCGGAATAAAGCGTCCTTTCCGTTTAGAGGGAATGCTACGAGTGGATGATACGCCAGTTCACAAGGCCATCCGTGAGGCTGTTGTTAATATGATGATCCATAGTGATTACATGGTTACCGGCATCCTTAAAATCGTAAAGTCGGATAAAGGATTTGTCTTCTCTAACCCGGGTAGTTTAAAACTTCCTGTGCAAGATATTTATGAGGGCGGTCATTCAGTGGCCAGAAATCCTCATATTCAAACATTTTTCCGTATGATAGGAGTTGGCGACAATATTGGTTCCGGTTTTCCGACAATTTTAAATGCTTGGGGCGAAGAAAACTGGAGAAAGCCGGATTTGAGCGAAGACGTAGATTTACATTTGGTTGAACTCAAATTATGGATGATTTCTCTTATGCCCCAGGAGTGTACGGATTATCTTGTAAAACTATTTGGGGCAGCGTATAATCGTTTGTCAAACAACGAGCAGATAATTCTTGGAACGGCTTATCTTGAAGGAACGGTTACTAATACTAGACTCCAGTCAATGTTGGATCTTCATAGCATTGATATTGGTCATATTTTGGCAGGGCTAGTAGGAAACAAAATGCTGATTCCTGACAGGAAGGGAAGGTGGACTAGCTACCATCTGAATGAAGAATATGTTATTCAGCCAGAGCAGATGGAATTAACAGATATTCAGACAAACAGTGTTTCCTTAAAAAACGATACTGACAAGGCCATATATAATTATATTCGAGCCAATGGATTCATCACAGCAAATCAAGTATTAGATATTACAAGAATTAATACCCAGCAAGGGGCTAATGTGGCACTTGGAAGACTGATTAAAGCTGATCTGGTTGTTATGGTTCGGAAGGGAAGGCATGTGATTTATCAATTGAAAGGACAATTGTGATTATACTGAAGTACTTGGTCTATCAATTGCATAGTTGGTGTATCAAGTCTTTCAGTTGTTATATTGCCTTGTTCAGTTGGTGTATCGATTGATTTGATTATCCAGTGTTCTACCGCTTATGATAGGTGTTCAAAGGGAGATTGTTTTTATGGCCTATGTTGCACATGCTGCTGTACAACTTGCTAATGACGAAAGTCCATATGAGAAAAATGTGTGGCATTTCATAAAACAGAATGGTAGTATCGAATATCGTTGGAAGTTTTGCAATGATTTCACCTATCATATCATAGCTGGCGTATTTGAAAGTGCAATTGATGCCTTGCAGTGTGCAAAACAGTTATATGTCTCTTTATTCTATGAACTTGTGTGGCATGGGTTTCCGATAGCAGATGCGGGTTGCAGCTCGTATGAAACACGCTTGTTTCACGATGAAGAGCCTGAAGTTAATGGCTATAGTGGCGATGAGTCATTTTTCTTTTGGACCAAGCGTTATCAAGGAGGGGAACTTGGCCCTGGGGTTTTCGAAGTTGATCAATCAATAGATGAATTTGATGAATATCGCTTTCTCAGGGCTTCGCTTACCATAAGACGCGACTCAGATTTATGCTTTGATAATGCAGATGTATATTACTTCTCATATTGCCGGGAAGCACAAGAATACTTCAACACCATAATGCTTGCAGAGAGTGCATTTGAGTATGGTATGAAAATGACAATCTATTGTGGGCTTCTTGAACATTTATCCGAGAATCGAGATAAAGAGCAGGATATTCTATGTGTTCTTGATAAGTTGGTCAATTATGTAGAAAGCTCATCACTTCCAGCAGAGAAGAAAGACTCGTTAAAGAATTTTTTGAACACCGGTAGAAAAGTATCAGCTAATCAAAAGTGCATCGCCCTGTGTGAAAGATATGCAAAACCGAGCTACGGTGGATATACATGCAAAAAAATAATTGGTGAGGCATATAGCATTCGCAGCGCCTTTTCACATGGTGATAATTGTGACAACCGTTACTCAGAATGTGCAGCATATATTAAGCTTGTTGTACTTGATGTTATAAAAAACTATATGAGAGAAAAGGAAAATAAAAGAACCCAATAGATATCAAACAAGAATCCAAAAGGTGACTGATCAGGTGACTAAAGAGGTGACTGATCGGTTATCAGAATAGTTATCAGATAAGTTATCTGATAAAAACCCGAGAGGCGTTAATGTGGATCCTGTCAAACAACTATTGGTTTAATTCTACAGATAATGCGCTGACAACATTTTGACAACACCCCGTCAGATAGCTCCTGTTTATAGGCTAATCAGTACACATAAAATACTGCAGTCAACAAAACTAATCAAATATGCTTAGCAAAACTCCTTCTGGAGTCGAGTGGGAGTGATTCCCCGCGATTGGCAAGCCGAAGGCGCAGACAGAGCGGTTGGAATCACCCCTGGACTGGTATGGAAAAGTATTAGTGGGTAATGTGCTATAGTGGATTGACGCTCTAAAGAGGAAAGGAAGAATATGAAAATTCAACGATTCATTTATATACTCCTGAGTCTGTTTTTCCTTCTTTTCATGCTTGCCGCTTGCGGGAATCAGAAGCAGGATGAGAATGCACCTTCCGCAGCAGATGCCGATCCGGCCGTTCACGGGTTGAAACTGAGTTTTTCCCTGGAAGAAGGAATAAAAATGCATCCTTATATCGCAAAAGTCAAGGTCGTATCCGATCCGGTTCCGACGATTGCGCAGCAGTATCTGCAGGAAGCGGTTCTGGAGGAGAATTTCCAGAACATGGAAGACAGCCGTTTCACGCTTCTCGTGCGGGACAATAGTCTGAAGAATGGCAGCAGCTATATTCTATTCATGGATAAACAGGAGGACGTTTTTACCGGCGTCACCTCCTATTCCTACGGACAGAAGATCTACACGGAAGGGGATAAGCTGTTCACTGATACCATAACCGACATTGCCGGTCTGACAGAAGAGGAGTTCATTACCAGGCTGAAGGAAACCACAAAAACCGTATCGTATACCGGAAATGAGTTTCTGAAAGGTGCTTATATCCACGCGACGGATCTTCCGACGATCGTTTCGGAAACCGCCTGCATCGCCGTCGTGAAGGTTAACAGTGTTCAGCAGACCGGGGAGGATCGTCTCATGGCAGTATGCGCTCCTTCCGAAGTGATAAAAGGGTCTCTTCCTACCTCTTTCCAGGCGATCGTTCCCCTGGGTTCCGTAAAACAGGGAGACAGCGTTCTTCTGCTGCTGAAGCAGGTCGATGGGATCTACGTCATTTCTTCCCAAAACAGTCTGTTCTCCATTGATTCCGAGGAGGCGGCAATAATCAGGGACCTGCTTAAATAAACCGGCTTTTTAGCAAGTTTAATTATACTCAGTAGAATGAACACTGTTTTTTTAGGCCATTAGGTCCACCCCTGATAACAAAATGATGACACCGGCGATGATAGATACATTCTAAGCCGTAATCGATAACAAGGTGCTGGGCGGGATCCTGATATTTATCGCGCCGCTGCTGTGAAAACCGCTGCTTTCGACCGTCTCCGTACTGACTGATGCTCAGGAGGTTCTCATGAAGATCAAAAACCGTTCACTTTCCTACGAGGAAGTTCTTGCGCTGCCGCAGGAAAAACGCAGGGCGCCGAAACGGCCGCCGCGCATTTTCCGTCTGCTCTTAAAAACGCTGAGCGCACCGGATCTGAAGGCTGTGGATTTCAGTCTCAAGACAGAGGGCATGGAGAAGCTTGCGAAAGATGAGCCCGCCTTGTATCTGATGAATCATTCCAGCTTTATTGATCTCAAGATCGCAGGAACGATCCTTTACCCGTGGCCGTTCAACATCATCTGCACCTCCGACGGGTTTGTGGGGAAAAGCTGGCTGATGCGGAATCTCGGCTGCATCCCGACCCAGAAATTCATTACGGATACGCAGCTGGTGCGGGATATGGTCTATGCCGCGCGTGAGCTGAAGGATTCCCTTCTGCTGTATCCCGAGGCCAGCTACAGCTTTGACGGCACCGCAACGCCGCTGCCCTCATCTCTCGGGAAGCTGCTGAAAATGCTGAATCTGCCGCTCGTCATGATTCGGACCGACGGAGCCTTTCTCCGCGATCCCCTTTACAATATGCTCCAGCTACGAAAGGTGAAGGTGAGCGCCGTGATGCGCTACGTCCTTTCACCGGAGGAGATAAAAGAGAAGAGTACGGAGGAACTGAACCAGATTCTGAAGGAGCTCTTCACCTTCGATAATTTCCGTGCGCAGCAGGAAAACGGCGTCCGCGTGACCGAGCCGTTCCGCGCGGACGGACTGAACCGGGTGCTGTACAAGTGCCCGAAATGCCTGACCGAAGGCCGGATGGAGGGAAAGGGAACGAAACTTCGCTGCAAGGCCTGCGGGAAGAGCTGGGAACTGACCGAAACCGGGTATCTCAAGGCGGAGGACGGCGAAGATCTGTTTGATCATGTGCCGGACTGGTACGCCTGGGAGCGAAGCTGCGTCAGGCAGGAACTGGAAGACGGCACGTACCGCTTGGACCTGCCGGTTTTGATCCGCATCATGCGGGATACCAAGTGTCTTTACACGGTCGGGGAAGGCCGCCTGACGCACGGACCGGAAGGCTTTCACCTTACCGGCTGCGGCGGAAAACTGGACTATACGCATGCACCCGGCCGCTCCTACAGCCTGTACTCCGATTATTACTGGTATGAGCTTGGCGATATGATCTGCATCGGCGACAGCAGGACACTGTACTACTGCTTCCCGCTTGAGGGAGGCGATGTGGTGGCGAAGACGAGACTGGCGGCAGAAGAGCTTTACAAGATGAGCCGCAGGAAGCCGTGATTTGCGACCGGCTTTTATGAGACCCAAGGCGCAGCACCCATAATCCGGACAAGCCAGAAGGGAGGGCCCGGTACCGTGAATTATAAATATGTGAGAATCCAGGGGCTTGAACTGGCAGCCAATACCATGTATGCCAAGGGCGTATTCAGTATGTGCTGGCAGCTTGTGCAAAACGATGTGATGGACGAGGAAGATGCTGATCTCTACCGCGAGATCGATTCCTGGTTTGCCGAAGTGCTGCCGTGGCCGCCCCAGTGCAGGAATCAGGAGAAGGTCGTCTGTTTCTTCAAAACAGAGAATTCGGAGGAGATGCTGAAGATGATCCGTCCTGCGCTCTGGCTGCTGGAAAAATACGGTCACCCCTATTTTCTGGTCTATACAAATACGCCCGGTGAGATCGTGTACGAAGATAAATATCAGGTGGCGGTCAAGGTGCCGGGGGTGCTTCAGATTGAAGAGCTGCAGCAAAGCTGGAGTCCGCAAGATGTATGACGGATTTTTTGCGGAGATAACCCGGCCGCTGCTGCTATACGTCTTTATCTTTGGCGCGGCCCTTGTACTGACGCTGCTCATCGAAACACCGATCATTGTCCGTGGCAGGGTTACGGATAATAGAACCTACATCCGGGGTGTCAATACCGTGACGAACGTTCTGCTGAACCTGACACTGCTTATGCTGCAGTTTCTGAAAGATTATGCAGCAGATGAGGCTGCAATCGAAAAAATCAGCCTGATCTGGTTTATCCTGGCAGAACTTGTCCTGATTCCGGTATCGGAAGGCCTTTTGTATCTGAAACTGTCGCCGGCAGGGAAAAAGAGAGTGTTTCTGGTCACCTATCTCGCCAACTTGACATCGTGCGGGGCGGGGCTTATACTGAGTGTAATCATTCACCGATGGGTTTAAGTCAATATGAAATGGAGGATTAACAGATGAAGACTATTCTTCTCGATGCGAGTTTTGGTATTTTTAATCTTCTGGCAAATCCGCTTGTGCTTTTTCTGCTTGTGATTCTTGCCGGAGTATTGATCTATCTGGGGATAAAGGCGATCCGCCATGAGATGGCAAATAAAAAGGAAGAGGCTGCAAAAGAGGAGCCGTCTGCAGAAGCAGACCCTGCCGGGCGCGAAGAATCCGCCGGAGAGCAGGCCCCGGATGAGAAGTAAGGGAAACCAGACAGGAACAAAGTATTTCTTTGTTCATGCCTGTGTGGAGATCGTCTGCTTTTATCTGCTGAGGGTCCACTATCCGGCAGCTATGGCAGGGCTCATTGCGCTTGCCTATGATTTAGCGGCTTTTATGCCTCAGGGACTGATCGGGGATTTCCTGATCAGACATAAAAAACTGCCGTTTGAGACGGTCGGCCATGTCCTGATGGCAGCCAGCATCTTTGTCATTGCCAGCCCGGTGAAGACGGTGCATTTCGTCGGCTATTTGATCCTGGGCATCGGCAATGCCATTCTGCATGAATGCGGCGCCATCGCGACGGTAGCTGACTGCGAAGGCAGGATTTTCCCCTCAGCCTTATTCGTGTCCGGCGGATCCTTCGGCGTCGTGATCGGGCAGACCATGGGTATTTACCAGGTCTCTCCTTATTTTCTGATCATACCGCTGATCATTTCCGAGTTTCTCTGCCTTACGGCAAAAACCTCTCTGCGGAAGGAAAGCTATCCGGCGTTTCATGTGGTGAATACGAAGCTTTCCGCGGGGATCATCCTGCTTATCGCCTTCCTGGTTACGGCGGTCAGAAGCTATATCGCCTACGCGATCCCGATTTCCTGGAACAAAGAGCTCTGGCAAACCTTCTTCCTCTTCTTTATCATGGGAGCAGGGAAGGCGCTCGGAGGATTCCTTGCGGATCGGATCGGCGTCAGAAAGACGGCATTTATCGGCACGTTGGCCGCAGTGCCTTTCCTGCTGTTCGGTGATCAGGTCATGGTCGTTTCCTGCATCGGCGTTTTCTTCTTCTCGCTGACGATGAGCATCACCTTTGCCATGTGCCTGAGCGTGCTGAAGGAGAATCCGGGACTGGCCTTCGGAATCACGACCGCGGGGCTGTTCCTTGGCCTTTTGCCGGCATTTCTTGTGCAGTTTGATCAGATCGTGAATGCTGTACTGATTACTGTTTTATCAATATTAAGTTTTGTGTTGCTGAAAATCTCTCTGCACGATGCGGTGTGATAGGGTTGATTTATCCAACGAAAAAGCGGCGTATCTTTGTGATAACGCCGCTTTCCTTTTATTGCAGGACGGGATCCAGTCCGATCATGACGGTCTGGACTTCATTGGTTATCCAGTATAAATACTGGCCCTGCAGGCCTGCATCTAACAGGATACGGCTGATCTCTTCGCCATCCCCATCCCACCAGGCGGCAGCCCGGGCAAAGTCCGCGGGATTATCGAAGCGCAGCATCAGAATATTCTTTCCCGCCTTCAGCTGCGCCGCCAAAGCCTTCGTGATTTTGCTTTTATCATAAGAGGCAAAACGGTATCCTTCGTGACCGCAGTAGTTAAAGGTAATGGGATCGGACAAATAGTTCGTGTATGCATTTGCTCCGCCTTCAATCACGTGTGCATCAACAGCTTCGACCTCTTCGCGGGTCAGGCCGAAGAAAGAATAATGGATATAGTCGTGTCCCTGGCTGTCCTTCAAATCCAGATCGTCCCAGGTCACGTCGATGAAATCCTCGAAGGTGCGGGCGCCGATCCGGTTCCAGGCGTGGGTATCGGAGACGACCATCGGACAGCGCTCCCCTAAGGCGGCCATAATGGTGGAGAAGGCGCTTGCATATCCGCTGCAGACTGCCATCCCGTTCACCAGCGCGCCGTAAGCATCATGACAGTGCGGCAGCTTCAGCGACTGATCGTAGCTGACGCGGCGGATCAGCTCATCGTGAACGAGACGCGCCTTTTCCCAAATGTCTGCATTCGCCGGAACAAGGGCTGTGATTTCAGCGATTTTTGCGGCAAGCGCTGCCTTCATTTCCCGGATCTCTTCCTCAGTCAGATCATAGTAGGTGAACTCATAGAGGCAATACAGGCTCTTTTCTTTATCACCGGAGAAACGGCCGAATCCGCTGCCGGTCGCGTAGGATTCCAGCCAGAATGAACCGCTGTCCATGGCATAAAACTGGTCCCAGGTAAACGCAATGGCGCTTTTGACACAGACGGATGTTACCCGGTCGCGGATCGCTTTCTCTAATTGCGCACTCTTTTCATCAAGGCTTTCCGCATCGATGATCAGGGTTCCCTCGGGAAGCTGAACAAGCGGGCTCGTGCTCTCGGTCGGACGAATCAGGTCGGAAATCTTCGCCCCGGTCCCGTTTGGCCCGGAACCGGCGGAAGAACAGCCGGTCATGATGATGAGAAGCAGTAAAAGCAGCAGTGTGTGTATCAGCGTTCTGGGAAAATGAGTCTTCATATGGACCTCCGCATTATGCCCGGGGCGCGTCTGTGCGCCGGGAGATTAATCCGTTTTCATCTCTTTCAACACGGATAACAAAATCAAAACAGTCTCTTCTGGTGCAAAGCCAGAAATCTTCCTCGGGGAAAACATCCTGTGTCCCCGGATCAAAGAAATGCTTTCCGCCGCCGGTTTTTAAGGCCGAAAGCCGGCTGTCGATATCCGGCATTTTTACGCCGTCAAGAAGCGATTTTAAATACACCGCACAAAGCTCATCCTCTTCCGCGACCTCGCGGCCGGCTTTTCCCATGGCAACGAGGCAGACTTTTTCGGGATTTTTGCGCCTGATGTATTCGGCAACTGCCTGCGCATTGACAAAGCTGCCGGTTAGGATCTCGTCTGCGTGAATGGCATTCACGATCCCCTGCGTTCCGGCGCTGGTCGTATGGATGATGCGTCTTGAGCGGATCCTTTCAGGATCGATCACAGAGGGGGAGTTGCCCATGTCGCAGCCCTCGATCATCCTGCCCTGACGCTCTCCGATAAGAAAGCAGGAGGGATCTTTCCCTCGCCAGGCAAAGGTCTCCTCTATGGTGCCGACGGGGCGGATCTCCCCCGCACCGGCAGCAAAAAGGTAACACTCCAGGGAGAAGGCGCGGAAGACATCAATGATGACGGCTAACCCTTCGGCCTTCCTTGCGCCTTCGATCAGATGACAGATTTCAATATGCATGTGCGGGTTCCTTCCTAGACAAGATCGGCTGCGCGGCATCCTGCGGCTGCGATCAGATCTGCAGGGGAGAGCTCGATCTGATAGCCGACCTTGCCGGCGCTGACGAAAATGTGGGCTAAGGCCGAAGCCGTCTCGTGGATAAAGGTCGGAAAGGCCTTTTTCATGCCGATGGGAGAGCATCCGCCGTGGACATATCCGGTAAGAGGCAGCAGGTCTTTCTGTTTGATCATGGTGATGGATTTTTCCCCGGAGGCTTTTGCGGCTTTTTTTAAGTCGAGCTCTTCCTTTACCGGGATGACAAATACATAGTAGGAACCGCTTTTTCCCTGGGTAACCAGGGTCTTGAAGACGTTTTCCGGCACCTCGCCGAGCAAAGCGGCGATCTGTTCTCCGCTCATGGTCGGGTCCGGGTTATAACTGTGACTGGTATAAGAAATCTTTTTCGCGTCGAGCACGCGCATAACGTTGGTTTTTTCTTCTTTCTTCATGAAAAATCTCCTTCGTCTGATATCATAGCGCATTCGCTGCTTTCCTTCAAATGGTTTATGCATTTCTGCAGGGACAGGATGATCTCCGGATTGCAATTTGCCCATGATTTGTTATAATATACCCATCAAAGTAAGGAGCTTTATCATGAAGCTGAAGTGGAATGTAAACGGAATGAGCGGCGTCGCAGAATGGGACGGCGTGGTGCATATTCACGGACCTTTTGAAGGAACCGTCAAAGAGGCAAAAGCAGTACTGAAGATCGATCCGCCGGACGGCCTGTATTTCAATGGTTACCAGAGCTGGACTTACAGTCCGGAGTTTCTTCCGCCGCAGCGGATGTACGGGACGGGGCATCTGCCGCACCAGCTGGTGAACAGCTTTTCGTTAGACCGCTATGGCGATGCGCACATTGCGGGCTACTCTTTGATGCGCGGCCGTTTCCACGGTTTTTCCTGGTGCTGGTTCCGCAAGGGGGAAAGCTACCGCCTGTTTGCATCATTGGATGAGACAAACGGTTATACGATATTTGCCTATGATGCCTTGAAGCGTGAACTGATCATCACGCGGGATGCGGAGGGTCTGAAGGTAAGCGGAGAATTCCATGCATTTGACCTTTTCACGGCGCAGGGAAGCCTTGCAGAGGTCTTTGAGGCTTGGTTCAAGGCCATGGGCATGGAGAAACGGGATATTCCGAAATTATACGGCTACAGCAGCTGGTATGACCGATACCAGGATATCAGTGAAGAGAGCATTCTGGGGACGCTTGACGGCTGCAAAGATATCTTCGAGCCGGGAGATCTTTTCCAGATCGATGACGGCTGGGAACCCTTCATCGGTGACTGGCTGGAAGCCTCGCCGGAGAAGTTTCCGGGCGGCATGAAGCGGATGGCGGGGATCATTCACGGTGCCGGCTACCGGGCCGGTTTGTGGATGGCGCCTTTCGTGGCAGAGGAGAAGTCCGCCATCTTTCAGGAACACCCGGACTGGTTCTATCAGAAGGACGGAAAACCCTGGAAGTGCGGCTGCAACTGGAGCGGTTTTTATGCGCTTGATATCGATCATGAAGAGGCCATGGCCTACGTCGAAAAGGCGGTCCGTCAGGCTGTGGAGGATTGGGGCTTCGATCTGCTGAAGCTGGATTTCCTTTATGGCGCCGCCTGCTTCGGGAATGAAAAGGAGACACGCGCCGCCCGCATGCGCAGGGCGATGGAGATGCTGCGGAAATGGTGCGGGGATGCGCTTATCCTCGGCTGCGGCGTTCCGCTGATGCCGGCTTTCGGACTTGCCGATTACTGCCGCATCGGCTGTGACGTGAGCCTCGACTGGGATGATAAGTTCTATATGCATATTGCGCATCCGGAGCGCGTTTCCACCAAACGCTCCATGACGGATACCCTGACCCGGATGCCGCTCGACGGCTATGCCTTCGGCTGCGATCCAGACGTCCTTTTCCTGCGCACGGAGAATCTTCGCCTGAGCGAGAAAAAGAAGGACCTGCTGGCAAAGGTGGATGCGCTCTGCGGAAGCGTATTCCTGACTTCGGACGATCCCGGGAAGTATACGGAGGAACAGAAAAAACGCTACCGCATGTACCGAGAGATGACGAAGTTGCCGCACGGAAAGCTTGTGCATGACAGACTGAGGGCAAAGCTGGTATACAGGGAAGACGGAGAAGAAAAAGAAATTCGTCTGCCGATCGATGTAAGAGTATAGAAACAGTAATGCAAAAAGCTGCTCCTGCTGCAGATCCCGGATTTGCCGCAGGGGCAGCTTTTTGCTGCCGCATCCCATGCGTTTCCGCTGCAAGTCGGCACTTTACAAAGGGGGCTCAAGCCTTTAAAATGAAATCTGAAACAAAAATGTGAGGATAGGATGCGCATGAAACGGGAGAATTCGCAGGGAACCCTGATCGGGAAGGAAACAGAATATGGTTTTGCATACCTGGGCATTCCCTATGCCCGGGCAAAACGCTTCGGCTACGCGGAGGAGATTCCATACGGAGAAGAAAAGCAGGAGGCTGTGGCTTTCGGCCCCGCCTGCCCCCAGTACAGGATGTATTTTCCGCAGCTCGAAAACCCGGAGAGACGCTTTTACCACAAGGAGTTCCGGGAGGGACTTTCCTTCGAATACGATGAGGACTGCCTGAACCTGAACATTTACGCGCCGAAGCAGGCAGAAAACTGCCCGGTCATCATCTTCATCCACGGCGGCGGCTTCAATTCCGGTGCGAATTCCGAGGAGCCTTTCCGCGGCGGCGAGTTTGCAAAGCGCGGCGTCATCACGGTCTTCATCAACTACCGGGTCGGCGTGCTGGGGTACCTGACGCACGAGGAGATCAAGAAGGAATACGGCAGAGAGGGCAACTTCGGCCTGGACGATCAACTGACGGCGATCCGCTGGGTGAAGAAATATATCCGCTTATTCGGCGGCGATCCGGAAAACATCACGCTCATGGGGCAGAGTGCCGGCGCGATCTCGATCCAGTACCTCTGCCTGAACCAGGACCTGTTCGGCCTTTTCAAGCGGGTCATCATGATGTCCGGCGGCGGGCTCTTCCCTAAGTTTGCGCTGCCGAGGCCTGCTGATGAAACAAGGCCGTACTGGCAGGAACTCATGGCACGCTGCGGCTGCGAAAGCTTTGAGGCGCTGCGGACACTTCCCATTGAAAAACTGCTGACCGCGGAACACGAGATGAAGATGACGCGGAAGGATGCGACCTATCATACGATGCCGGTCGTGGACGGCGTGCTGATCCCGGATAAGACGGACAAGCTGATCGGCATGCCGCTGCCTGTGGGCTATATGATCGGCTTCACGAACAATGATATGTACGCCCCGGTCATGGCGCATATCGGTACGAAATTCGGCAGGGCAAACGGCGCCTATCTCTACTATTTCGATCTTGACGCCCCCGGGGATCACAACGCGGCCTTCCATTCCTGCGACCTGCGCTACATGTTCGGGGGGCTTAAGGAATCCTGGCGGCCTTACGGAGAGCGGGACTTTGAAGTTTCCCGTCAGATGACGGATTACGCGGCAAACTTTGCGAAGACCGGCGATCCGAACGGCGAAGGCCTTCCCGAATGGAAGCCTGCCGGCAGGCGCTCCGCGGCGGCGCTCTGCTTCGGGCCCGAAAAGACCGTGATGGGCAGGCCGGATTATCTTAAAATGACGAAAAACATGCTGACCAAGGGAGATCCGAAGGATGAAGTTCAGGCATGATTTTACTTTAGCGGAGGCAGGCGGCGCATACCGCGTCTACCGGGCGGACGGCGTGACGGTGCGGCTCGATTTCTTCGACCATATCCTGCGCGTGGCACTGATCAGAAACGAAAACACGCTGATCCCGACCTGGAGCGTCTGCCCGGACGGAAACTGCCCGCTTGAGGGCCGGAGCAAGCTGGATACGGCGGGCTTTCTCCTGCAGCACCCGGAGGCGGAAGAGAATGAAACAGCGCTCCGCTTCACCCTTTCCGGCACGCATTTCCGCATCGAAAAGCGGAACTTCCGCATCACGGCGGAGAATGCGCGCGGCGTCCTGTACCGAGACCGGAGCGGCCTTGCGATGAACTTTGACGGCGAACTCGGAGACGGGAGCGTGCATTTTACGGCGAGAGAGGAAGGCCAGCGGATCTTCGGCCTCGGCGATAAGGGCGGGCGCGTAAATAAAAACGGCCGGAGCTTTGCGCTCGGGGCCGGCGACGCCATGGGTTTTAAGGCGGAAACCATGGATCCGCTTTACAAGCACTATCCCTTTTACATCTGCGAAAACGCAGCCGGCAGCTACGGCCTGTTTTACGACACGGTGAGCAGCGGACGCGTGAACTTCGGCGAGGAACACGACAACTATTTCGAACCCTTCAATTCCATCCGCTATGAAGAGGAAAACATGGTGTTTTACCTGATCCTCGGGGAGACGCGGGAGATCATCAGCCGCTTTAACGCCCTCTGCGGCGGGATCGCGGACGTGCCGGAGCGGGCTTTCCGCTACTACGGCAGCACCATGGAATATACCGACGCGGAGGATGCGGGAAAACGCATCGAAGGCTTTGCCGGGAAATGCGAGGCATACGGCATCCGCGCGGGCGGCTTCTATATGTCGAGCGGGTATACGGAATATAGGGGCAGGCGCTGCGTGTTCCACTGGAACAGAGACAAGATCCCGTCGCCCGAGGGCCTTGCGGCGTATTTTGCGGAGCGGGGCATGGAGCTTGTACCGAACGTGAAGCCGGCGTTTTTGACGGAGCATCCGCTGTTTGAAGAGCTGGCGGAAAAGGGCCTGTTCCTGCATTATGAGGACGGAACCCCCGCGCTCTTTCCCTTCTGGGGCGGCATGGCGGCCTACCTTGATTTCACAAATCCGGAAGCGTATGCCTTCTGGAAAAAATGCGTGCGGGAGCAGCTTGCGGAAAAGGGCTTTTGCAGCATCTGGAACGATAACAACGAAATAGACGTATGGGATAAGGACGTACTTGCCTGCGGCTTCGGAAAGCCGCTCAGTGCAAGACTTATCCGCCCGCTGTTTGCCCTCCTGATGAGCCGGGCGAGCAGAGAGGCGGCCGGGGAGGTTAAGCCTGAGACGAAAGCAGCACCCGGGCTCGAAGCCGGAACAGAAGCCGGAACCCCTCTCTTTATGGTCTCGCGCGCCGGAATGCCCGGCATCCAGCGTTATGCAACTACCTGGACCGGCGACAACTATACGAGTTTCAGGGAGCTCCGCTATAATCATTATCAGGCGATGACGATGGCCCTTTCCGGCTTTGTCTTTTTCGGGCAGGACATCGGCGGCTTTGCCGGTCCGAGGCCGGAGCCGGAGCTCTTCCTGCGCTGGCTGCAGTACGGGCTGTTCATGCCCCGCTTCGTCCTCCATTCCTGGAAGGAGGGCGAGCCCTCTACCATGCCCTGGCTCTATCCGGAGCTGATGCCGCAGGTTAAAAAGATATTTGACCTGCGCGAGCGCTTCCTGCCTTATCTCGCAGAGGAGATGCGCCGCTGCACGGAAAAGAACGAGCCGCTCGTCTATCCCGTATTCCTGCGGGATCCTGATTATGACCCCGAGGCGGATTGCTTCTTCCTCGGGGACCGGATCCTCGCCTGCCCGGTGCTTGACGAAGGCGTGACCGAGCTTTGCGTAAGGCTTCCGGAATGCGGCACGTCCTTCCGCCTGCGCGGCGAAGGAGACATCATAAAAGGAGGCACGCAGCTGACGCTGCCCTGTGCCCCCTCGGATCTTCCGGTCTGGTTTGAGACCGCAGACCGAACGTAAGAAAGAAAAGGTTTTCATGGAAAAGAATCTGCTGAAACGATTTGTTTCGTACTACCGGCCGCACAGGAAAATGCTCGCCCTGGACCTCGGCGCGTCCTTTCTGATCTCCGCGACCGGAATGGTTTATCCCATCATCACGAACCGGATGCTGAACGACTATATCCCGAACCGCGAGTACCGGACGATCGTCACGGCTGGGATCATCGTCCTCATTCTGTACGTCATCCGTTTCTTCCTGCGCTATTTTGTCCAGTTTTACGGCCACATGATCGGGGTCCGCATGCAGTCGCGCATGCGCACGGATCTGTTTGCGCACCTGGAAAAGCTTCCGTTCCACTTCTACGACGATCACGAAACGGGCAGGATCATGACGCGCATCACCAGCGACCTGTTCGAGGTCTGCGAGCTGGCGCATCACGGGCCGGAGAACCTGCTCATCAGCTCAGTGATGATCCTTCTGTCCTTTATCTATCTGATGACGATCGATCCCGTGCTGACACTGATCATCTTTGCCTGCGTCCCGCTCCTTGTCTGGGTATCCTTGCATTTCCGCAAGGATATGCGCAGCGCCTTCGACGACCGCAGAAAGAGCAATGCCCGGATCAACGCCGCCGTGGAGAGCAGCGTGACCGGCATCCGCGTGACGAAGGCGTATACGAATGCCGAAAAGGAGATCGAGAAGTTTGCGGTGGGAGACGGTGAATTCGTGGACGCGTCACGGCGCGCCTACCGGGCGATGGCTCGGTTTTTCTCTTCCACAGCCTTTATTACCGACATTTTTAATGTGATCATCCTGATTGCGGGCGGCCTTTTCCTCTATGACGGCCGCATCAGCTTCGGCGATTATTCCACCTTCATCGTTTCCGTGAACCTGTTCCTGAATCCCGTGAATACCTTAATCAATTTCATGGAACAGTTTCAGAACGGCGTGAGCGGCTTTAAGCGCTTTACGGAGATCATGGACGAGGAGCCGGAAAAGGATGCGGAAGATGCGGAAGAGATGAAGGAAGTCCGCGGAGAGATCGAGTTTAAGAACGTGAGCTACGCCTACCCGTCCTCTGGCGAGGTGCTGCATCACGTGGATCTGAAGATCCGGAAGGGCGAAAAGCTGGCCCTCGTGGGACCGTCAGGCGGCGGAAAGACCACGCTCTGCCACCTGCTGCCGAACTTCTATGAACTGGAGGAAGGAAACGGCGCCATCCTGATCGACGGAAAGGATATCCGTCATCTGACGCTCGATTCCGTGCGCAGAAACATCGGCATCGTCCAGCAGGACGTTTTCCTCTTTGCGGGCACCATCCGGGACAATATCCTTTACGGGCGCCTGGATGCAACGGAGGAAGAGGTGATCAGCGCGGCAAAGCGCGCCCACATCCATGACTATATCATGACGTTAAAAAACGGCTACGATACCGAGATCGGCGAGCGGGGCGTGAAGCTTTCCGGCGGCCAGAAGCAGCGCCTTTCGATCGCAAGGGTCTTTCTGAAGGACCCCGCGATCCTGATCCTGGATGAGGCGACGAGCGCACTCGACAACACCACGGAGGTGCTGATCCAGCAGGCACTTGACGAGCTCTGCGAAGGCCGCACGACCCTGGTGGTGGCTCACCGCCTGTCCACTATCCGGAATGCCGATGAGATCGCGGTGGTGATCGGCGGTGAGGTCAAGGAAAGAGGCACGCACGACGAACTAATGCGCGCAGGCGGTCTGTACAAGACGCTTTACTCGCTGCAGTTTCGGGAAAACGATCTGACGGCGTAGGCGTCAGATATCGATCTCCTGATTTTCATAGGCTTCCCTCAGCTTCAGCTCCTTTGCGAGCTGGAGCTCTTCTGTTTTTTTCCGGCTTAACGGATAGAAGAAGAGCAGGATGACCGCCATGGTGCCGAACATGACCGCGGGGGTCAGCGTGCCCAGATTGTACATGATCTTCAGATTGGAGAGCGTCTGCACCGCGCCCTTTTCGTACTTGTAATCCATGACAAGCAGCGCGCCGTTCACGCAGATGGCGGAGAGCACCTGGCCTACCTTGCGGAAAAGGTTGAAGACGGAATAGGCGGTGCCGTCGTCTCTGCTGCCGGTCTTCACCTCAATGTCGTCGATGGCGTCGGCCACCATGGCCCAGAGCTGCATGACGAGCGTGGTGAGCCCGAAGCCGCTCACAAGGTTCATGAGCAGGAAGATCCACATGAGCACGGAGGGATCCATGCCGCGCAGGAAGTAAAGGATAAGGTTGGCGGCGGCGGCAAGGACCATGCCGACGGCCGTGACTTCCTTCTTGCCCCTTGCGCGGGTAAGCCTGGGCAGGAAGAACATGAACACGATCATGGGCGAGTAGGTGCAGGCCTGCGTCGCCAGATTCATCCAGTTGGCGTGGAAATAGTCGTCGAACAGGTAGGTATAGAAGCTCTGCGTAAACATCTGGCCGGCCAGAAGAAGCATGGAGACCAGGGTGATGGTCACGAAGGCGCGGTTTTTGAACAGCAGGGCGATCGCCTTCTTTGCGGCGCCCTTGTGCGGCGGCTGGGGCTTCGTTTTGACGCGCTCCTTATTCATGAAGAAGGCGGCGATCAGCATCACGAAGGAAACGGCAGCCATGATAACGACGCCCCTTATCACCGGCGCGTACTGCATGTCGGTGATCACCTTGCCGTTCTCGCCGATCACCTTATTTCCGGCAGCATCCAGTCTGTCCGCGTAGGCAAAGCTTGCGATGAGCAGCACCGGGATGGAGCCGATGGCGGCGCCGATGGAACGGAAGACCGACAGCTTGCTGCGCTCGTGCGCATCGGTGGTCACGACCGAGGCGAGCGAGCCGTATGGAATCTGCAGCACTGTATAGGCCATGCCGAAAAGAATGTAGGTAAACGTGGCGTACACCGCCGTGATGAAGCCGTGGCCTTCCTCACCGATACCCGGCAGCTTTAAGAACATGAGCACCGCGGATATGGCAAGCGGGAGCGCTGCAATCAGGATCCATTTACGGTAGCGGCCGGATCTTCCGGGCTTTGCCGTATCGGCGATGCGGCCCATGATCGGGTCGTTGATACCGTCCCAGACCCGCGCGATGATGAACATGATCATGATGAAGAGCGGGCTTAAGTGGAAGATATCCGTGTAAAATTTCTGCAGCAGCGTGGTCACAAGGGCAAAGACAAGGCAGCCTGCCGTATCGATCATGGCATAGCCCACGTAGTCCTTCGTTTTCAGCCCACTGGTCCGGGCGATGTAGCTTTGTTCCGTCATAATGGCCTCCGTATCGGTTTTCGCAAGTGCTGTCTCTATTCTATCACCTTCGCCGCAAAAGTAAAGAAAGGAAGCGGAAACGCAGCGAGGGGATAGAAAAGCAAGCAGAAAGACCGGTTGAAAAGTGAATCTTTCTATATTATGATTAAGCATGTCTTTCCCGGGGAAGGACAGTCTGTTTTGGGGAGAATCACATGGTGAAGAACAATTATCTGGGTCTGAAGAACACGGTGGACGAGACACTGGAACACTATTTTGCCGCACTGTTTCCGTTATATTTCGGATCGGAAGAATGCATAGATGAAGAGGAAAAGAGAAAAAAGGAGTTTGCCTTATTCAAAGACTGCCTTGTAAAGGCGATGAAATATTTCCTTGATGACGGCGATGCGAGACTTGCGTTTGCTTCTGCAGAGGAAAAGTTGCCTGAAATTGCTGAGATGATCGAAACCGACATTCAGGCGGCCTACGAGGGCGACCCGGCTGCCGTAAGCCCGAGCGAGGTCATTTTGACCTACCCTGCCTTCCCGGCCATTTCCGTCTACCGGCTCGCGCATGAGCTGTATCTGCTGAAGGTGCCGGTCATTCCCCGGATGATGACAGAGCTCGAACACAGCAGGACCGGGATCGATATCCATCCCGGCGCGCAGATCGGCCCCTATTTCTTCATTGACCACGGTACCGGCGTGGTCATCGGGGAGACAACTACGATCGGCGAGCGCGTGAAGCTCTACCAGCACGTGACACTTGGAGCCAAGAGCTTCGAGCTGAATCCGGATGGTACGCCGGTCAAGGGAATCAAAAGGCATCCGGATGTGGGAGACCGCGTGGTCATCTATTCCGGAGCAACAGTGCTCGGCGGCAATACGAAGATCGGCCATGATGCGGTAATCGGCGGCAACACCTGGGTCACTTCGAGTGTTGCACCGGGTGAAACGATCTCCATCAGAGCTTACCGAAGCACGCCGGGACCGGAGATCTGAAGACGGAATAGGTAAAGATGCACTTGATTCCGCCTCCCTCTGAGGGTATAATAATAATGGCGTTTTGGGCGCCTTATCCGATGGTGCGGAGGCAGGTATTATGACTCAGGCTAAGAAAAGGATTCAGATAGATAAACCAAGGTTGGGGCTTGCGCTGGCTATTGCAGCAACGTGTGCCCTGACCTTTTGTTTTTTCAGTGTAACGGAGGTGTTTGCGGGCAACCGCGCTGAACTGCTTTTCAATTTCAGAGACTTTGCGCTTTGGCTCCTGCTGATTGCAGCAATCGCTGCGCTGATCCTGACTGCCCTGATTTACCTTCCCGGCAGAAAGGCCGGCCGCATCATCGCAGCCGTGCTCGTCTGGCTGACGGCCATGGGATATGTCCAGAGCACCTTTTTAAACGGCGCAGCCGGGCTTGCCGGTGACGACAAGGAAGGTTTCGAGACCGGAGCGCCGGCTGTCATCAATCTGCTGATCTGGATCCTTGTCCTGGCGGCGGTCCTCTTTGCCGTGTGCCGTGTAAAGTCCGGGGAAACGCTGAAAACAGCGGCGATGGTGCTGATGCTGATGCTCCTCGGCATGCAGACGGTCGGCTTTGTAACGAACCTGCCGCGCATTACCATGGACCGCTTTGCGGCAGAAGCGCAGGCGGACAAGGGGGGAGACGGTAAAGACGTGATGCAGGAAGCCAGTTATCTCTCGATCGACGGCATGATGGATACCGCCTCGAAGAGCAATATCTATGTGATTATACTGGACCGCCTGGACGTCAGTTTTATCGACAGCATTCAGCAGAAAGACCGGGACTTTTTCGCGCCGCTCGGCGGGTTTACCTACTACCGGGACAATATGTCGCTCTACAGCCGTACCTTTCCGGGCGCAGCGACGATCATTGCCGGACAGGACGGTGATCTGACGGGATCCAATGCGGAGTTTTTCCGGAAAATCTACTCCACCTCTTCGCTGCTCCAGGATCTGAAAGAAAACGGCTACCGTGTCAGGCTGTATGCGCCGAGCTACTATACCTACCGCAGCGGCAGCGTGTTTGAGGGGATCGCCGATAATCTGGCCAGCTACACCGGCTACACGATGACCAGACCGCTGGAACTGACGGGCAATCTGCTGCTTTTGTCGCTCTACAAGGCAGTGCCGCAGCTTCTCAAGCCGCTCATTGCCATTTCAACGGAGAGCTTTGATTCTTTTGTGGAATACAATTATTCTTCGCCGCAGGCGTCCTGGGATGAGCGGGGCTTTTACACCTCGCTGCTGCAGAGCGGTCTGAAAGACGGCGGCTTTGAAAAGGCGTATACCTATCTGCATTTCCACGGCGGCCATGACCCGTTTATTCTGGATGAAAATGCCAACGAAGTGGAAAAGAGCTCTGGTACGGCGCAGGTGATGGGCGATTTCAGGATCCTTTACACCATGTTTGACCGGCTGAAGCAGATGGGCCTTTATGAGCAGTCTACGATCATCATTACAGGGGACCATCCCCGTGCTCTTTCGGATACAAAAGATCCGGCAGAGCCGCGTCTGACCGCCCTTTTTGTTAAGGAAGCCGGGCGGGGAGAAGAACCCTTTGCTGTCTCCGAAGCACAGGTCTCGCAGGAGAATCTCGCAGCGACCATCATTCGTTCCGCCGGTATTCCGACAGATCACGATTACGGCGAGGCCTACAGTGAAGTTCCCGTGGGAGAGGATCAGGTCCGTTATCATCAGTTCCAGCTGTCACAGGACGGCGACTGCTTCATCCTGCGCTTCAAGGTGACGGGAGAAGGCGCGGATTTTGACAACTGGGAGATCGAATCCCGCACGAATATCGGAAAGCTTTACCAATAAAATATTATTTAAAGGAGCTGTGATGTACCGTAAAAGTCTGAAGGAAAGATGGCTGACTTCCCTGTGCATCGGGGCGGCATTCGGCCTTACCTTTTTCTTTTTCAGTGTTTTGCAGAGCTACGCTGCCAACCAGAGCAAGTTCCTCTTTGCTCTGAAGGACTTTATCCTGCCGGTTATCGGCTTAACCCTGCTTGCCGTCGTTCTGCCGGCAGCTATTATCCTGTTCACAGGCCCGAAGCTGGGAAAATTTGCGGCGGCATTTTTCCTGGGACTGACAACCATGGGCTATGCACAGGCCGCTTTTCTGAACCGCACCCATTCCCTGGCAGGAGATGACCCGAGTGCCTTTGCGCTGGAACGCAGCAACCGCCTCTTCAATGCGGCGATCTGGGCGGCGGCAGCTCTGCTTTTCCTGGCAGCTGTCATCTTTGTGAAGAACCGGGAGACCCTGCGTACGGCGGCCATCATTCTTTGTGCAGCGGTGATCGGCATGCAGGCGGCCGGGACGCTGACGAGCTTTCTGAAGGCAAGAAACTCCGGGGGCGACAAGGAATACTACCTGACCACCGAGGGCATGACGGAAGTCTCTCCGGAGAAAAACATCATTGTGATCATCCTGGACCGCTTCGATACCATGTACTACGACCAGGCGGTGAAAGAGGATCCTGAAATATTTGCGCCGCTGACGGGCTTTACCTACTATAACGACAACATTTCCACCTACAGCCGGACTTACCCCGGTGCGGCGTCGATCGTTGCGGGGCTGCGCGGCTTCAAGGGAGGCACAGACCTCTGGCAGGCGCAGGGCGGCGCCGAGCACTTCCTTTCCGGAGTCTATGAAAACAGCAGCTTTATCAAAGATCTGCAGGCAAATGAATACCGGATCAAGCTGTATATGCCCGGTTACTATTCGTATCGGAGCGGCAAGGCATTACAGGATTCGATCGGCGCGTACAATATCGCCAAGGCCGATGCCTACCATATCACAGACAGGGGCGAACTGGTCAAAAATATGCTCCGTCTGTCCCTTTACAAGGCCCTTCCGCGCAGGCTGAAGCCGTATGTGGCGGTTTCAACCGACAGCTTCAACAAGATCGTCGCCTATGATGGTGCGACGCTTTTCGAAATGGACGACGTAAGCATCTGCGCCCAGTTCCGCGAGAACCGGATCACGACAGACGGCAGCAAGGGCAACTACATCTACCTGCATATGGGCGGCTGCCACGATCCCTATCAGATGAACGAAAACCAGGAACGAGACTGGAACGGCACCATGATGGGGCAGCTGCGCGGCGATCTGAAGATGATCTATGACTGGTTCGATCAGCTGAAAAAGCTCGGCGTCTACAAGGATGCGACCATTGTGATCACGGGCGATCATCCCTGGGCACATAATGACAGCATCCTGCCGGCTGAGCCGCGCCTGACCGCGCTTTTCGTAAAACGGGCAGGCGCAGAGAATGAGCCGTTAGCCTATTCCTCCGCTCAGGTATGGCAGGACAATCTGGCGGCCTCACTGATAAAGTCGGCAGGCCTTAAACAGACCACGATGCAGGATTACGGCCGGGCCTACTGGGAGATCCCCGAGGATGAGAAGCCGGAACGCTGGCACTACTTCGAATGGGATCATGACGGAGGCACGCAGTTTTACGGATATGCCGTGGTCGGTCCCGGGAATGATTTTAATAACTGGCTCCCTCAGGGAGGCATAATAGTCAATGACCTGTACAAGTAGAAAGGATCACTGAAGGAATGGATATTTTTGATATCATAACCCTCTTCGGCGGCCTTGCCCTTTTCCTCTACGGCATGCGGCTCATGGGAGATTCCCTGAAGGAAGGTTCCTCGGGCACTCTGAAAAGAATCATGGGAAAGCTGACGGACAACCCGCTCAAGGCACTCGCCCTCGGCATCCTGGTAACGGCACTCATTCAGTCCTCGACGGCGACCATCGTGATCACCTCGGGCCTTGTGGCGGCCGGCATTCTTTCCCTCCATCAGTCTCTCGGCATCATTATCGGCGCGAACGTGGGCACCACGGTGACCGGCCAGATCATCCGTCTGCTCGACGTATCGGACTCTGCGACGGCGTGGCTGCGCTTCTTCAAGCCTTCGACGCTTGCGCCCGTGACGCTGATCATCGGCATCGTCCTGATCATGTTCGTCAAGCTGAAGAACTCGCGGACGATCGGCGGCATCGCCATGGGCTTCGGCATCCTCTTCACAGGTCTTATGAACATGACCGGGGCTGTGAATACCCTTTCGGAAAGCGGCGCCTTTGACAGCCTGTTCGCAAACCTCGGAGCGAGCCCGCTGCTCGGCTATGCGACCGGCGCCGGCGTTGCCTTCGTGCTGCAGAGCTCGTCGGCGACCATCGGCATCCTGCAGGCCTTTTCCATGTCGGGCCAGCTCACCTTCAAGGCCATCTACGCGGTCATCGTGGGCATCTACCTCGGCGACTGCGTGACCACCGCCATCGTCTGTTCCATCGGAGCAAAATCGGATGCAAAGCGGGTCGGCATCGTCAACATCCTCTTCAATCTTTCGGAGACGGTGCTGGTGCTGCTCGTCGTAACGCTCCTGCATCAGTTCGGCCTTATCGATTCGCTCTGGGACACTGTGGCGAGCCCAGGCCTGATCGCGAACACCAATACCATTTTCAACCTTTCCTGCGCACTGCTGCTGTTCCCCTTCGCGGGGATCTATGAAAAGCTGAGCCGGAAGATCGTGAAAGACGAAAAGACGGCCGCAGACCGCTACGCGGATAAGTATGCGGCGTTAAGCCCGGCCTTCTTCCAGACGCCGGCGCTGGCCCTAGGCAGCTGCTATGACATGCTCATGGCCATGCTGAAGGCAGCCCGCGGAAATATCGAAGCGGCGTTTCTGCAGATCACGGACTACCGGGAAGACCGGCGCGTGCAGATCGACGAGGAAGAGGAGAACATCGATCGCATGACGGACGCGGTCAGCAAGTACATGCTCTCCCTGAACCCGTATATCAAGGATGCCGGACAAGTCACCATTATCGACGAATATTACAAGGTCGTGACGGAATTTGAACGCCTCGGCGACCATGCCACCAATATTTCGGAGATGGCCACGGATATGCATCAGAAGGGCCTTGCCTTTTCGGAAAAAGCCCTGGAGGATCTGCGGGTCATCAAGGACCTGATCGACCGCGTTATGGACCTTGCGGAGCAGGCTTTCGCAAGGCGTGACGGCGAGGCGGCGCGTCAGATCGAACCGCTTGAAGAAGTCGTTGACGACATGACGGCCGCTCTGAAAGAAAGTCACATCACCAGGCTTCGCGCCGGCGCCTGCAGCGTGGATGCCGGCACCTGCTTCCTGAACCTCCTCTCGGATATTGAGAGGATCTCCGATCTCTGCTCGAATATCGGTGTAGAGACCCTTTCCCGCATCAACCCCGAGCTGGAAAACCAGTCGCACGACTATATGAGCCAGCTCCACTCCGGTCATGACGAACAGTTCAACCGGGAATATCTTGCCGCGCACGATGAGTATTTTGCAAGGCTGAACCGTTAAGCCCCGGGGAAAGGAGCCGCTATGCCGCCTATGAACGGGATGGGCCCGAGAGGTCACCTGACAGAAGAAGAAAAAGCCAACATGCCCAAAGTGACTGGCGCTTTGATCAAGCGCATCCTGTCATACTTAAAGCCCTACTGGGTCCAGTTCCTGTTCGTATTCATTGCGATCTTGCTGAGCGCGGCCGTCGGCCTGCTCCCGTCCATCATTACCGGGCGCATCGTCGACAAGGCGCTCGTGGAGCGCAACATGGCGCAGCTGATCCAGCTCTGTCTTGCGGCCCTCGGCGCCGTGGCGGTCAGCCAGATCATCGGCGTGCTGGAAAGCTACATCAATTCCTGGATCAGCCAGCGGATCATTTTTGACATGAAAAACCAGATGTATAAGCATCTGGAATACATGCCGCACGCCTTCTTCACCACGGAAAAGCAGGGCGATATCATCACGCGCATGAATACGGATATCAGCGGCGTCGGCAGCGTCATCAGCGGTACGCTCACGAGCATCGTGTCGAATATCGCTACGGTTGTGACGACGGTCGTCGCCCTCGTCTCCATGGACTGGAAGCTGGCGTTAATCGGCATGGTGGTGATCCCGCTCATGATCTTTCCGAGCCGGGCCGTCGGCAATACGCGCTACAAGCTCGCGACGGAGAGTCAGGCAAAGCGCGACGAGATGAACCAGGTTATCAATGAGACCTTGAGCGTTTCGGGCTCCATGCTGGTGAAGCTGTTTACCCGGGAGCAGAAGGAATACGACAACTTCGTTAAGATTAATGAAGAGGTCACCCAGCTGTCCTTAAAAGAGGCCCGCAGCGGCAAATGGTTCCGCGTGGCTATGGGCATGATGACGCAGATCGGGCCGCTCCTGATCTACCTTGCCGGCGGCTATTTCCTGATAAAGCAGGAGGGCTCTGCGCTGACCGTCGGTACCATTACGGCCACGGTCGCGCTCATCAACCGCCTGTACCGGCCGGTGGAATCACTCCTGAACCTCGGCGTTGATTTTACCCGCTCGCTGGCGCTGTTTACGAGGATCTTCGACTATCTGGACCGCCCGCAGACGATCACTTCGCCGGAAAACGGCTTAACGCCTTCGCTGGAGAGGCAGGACATCGTCTACGAGGACGTGGAGTTTTCGTATACGCCTGACAAGCCGCTGCTTACGGATGTGGACTTTACAGTGCCCGGCGGCAAGATGTACGCGATTGTCGGTCCCTCCGGCTCCGGCAAATCCACGGTCGTCAACATGATCCCGAGACTGTATGATGTAAACGGCGGAAGGGTCACGATCGGCGGCGTGGACGTGCGGGATATGGACCTTGCCTGGCTGCGCGGCGCGATCGGCATCGTCACCCAGGATACCTATCTCTTCAACGGCACGATCCGCGAAAACCTCCTCTACGCAAAGGAAGACGCGACGCAGGAGGAGCTGGAGGAAGCCTGCAAAAAGGCGTCCATCCACGACTTCATCATGCGGCAGCCGAAGGGCTACGATACGGAGGTCGGGAACCGCGGCCTCAAGCTTTCCGGCGGCGAGAAGCAGCGCATCTCCATCGCGCGCGTGATCTTAAAGGATCCGAAGATCCTGATCCTCGATGAGGCGACGAGTGCCCTCGATTCGATTTCCGAAAGCGCCATTCAGGACGCCCTTGACATCATGATGCAGGGCCGGACGAGCATCGTCATCGCGCACCGCCTGAGCACCATTTTGAAGGCGGATAAGATCCTCGTGGTCTCGGGCGGCGTCATCGCCGAGCAGGGCACGCACGAGGAGCTGCTTGCTAAGGACGGCGTGTACCACGAACTCTACGAAACACAGTTCCGGGTGGCGATCGACTACGAAAACGGCGCTGCGGACGGGACGTTAGATACGGCAGCCCTGTCGACCGATTATGCGGTGAAGAAGATCACCGAGGCTGATATCACAGCAGTCTACAACCTCTGCCGTACAAATCGCAGATACTACCGCTATGCGCACACGGAACCCACGAAGAGAAATCTGACCGAGGTCATCAGTGAGATGCCGGAAGGTACCGAAGCCTCGCAGAAGCATTTCATGGGCTTTTACGATGACAATGAAAAGCTCGTGGCGATCCTGGATCTGATCACGGACTACCCGAAAAAGGGCAGTGCTTTTATCGGCTGGTTCATGGTCGATGCCGCCCTGCAGGGCCAGGGCATCGGCTCCCAGATCTTTGCCGATATCAGGGCCTCGCTTGAGGCACAGGGCTATGACGAGATGTCATTGGCTGTGATCAAAGAGAATGAGCCGGCTATTGCGTTCTGGCAGAAACAGGGCTTTTCCTTAAGTGACAGAGAGGAAAAGAAGGAAAGATATACCGTTGTCGTCATGGACAGAGGAATTTAGAAAAGGGAGGCGGAAAGCATGGAAAAGAGAAGACTTAAGGCATACCGAGCAGGTCTCGCAGTGCTAATGAGTGCTGTGCTGTGCCTTGGGGCCTGCGGAGGAAAGAAGGAAACAAGCGAAGCGGAGACAGCTCCTTCGGAAAGTGTGGGAACGACCGCGGAAACGGAGACGGTACCGGTGGAAACGAGCAGCGAAATGGACAAGACAGGGCAGTATCCCCTGGATGCAAAAACCGGTGAGGCTGTCATCCGGGGCGAGGCATTTGCTTCGGCGGGTCCTACGGAGGATAATGCCCGTGTGTTTTACGAGATCTTCGTCGGATCCTTCTCAGACAGCGACGGCGACGGCATCGGCGATCTGCGCGGCGTCATTAACCGCATGGATTACTTAAACGACGGGGACCCGGATTCGGGCAAGAGCCTCGGCGTCGAAGGCATCTGGCTGAGCCCGATCTTCAAATCGCCGACCTATCACAAATACGATGTGACGGACTATTACCAGATCGATCCGCAGTTTGGCACCATGGAGGATCTGAAGGAACTGATAAAGCTCTGCCATGAGCGGAACGTGAAGCTGATCCTTGACCTTGTGATCAACCATACGGCGAGCAACAACCAGTGGTTCCTCGATTTCAGCAAGGCCCACAAAAACGGCGACACTTCCGACCCGTACTATGATTTCTACGCCTGGGGCACGCAGGCACGCCTGGCCGGCCGCACCTTCTCGCGCATCAGCGGCTGTGAGGATTATTACGAGTGCAACTTCTGGGGCGGCATGCCGGAGCTCAACTATGACAATGACGCCGTCCGTGAAGAGATGCTGAAGCTTGCGAAATTCTATCTGGACTTAGGTATCGACGGCTTCCGCTTTGACGCGGCAAAATATATCTACTTCGGTGAGGATGCAAAGTCAGCAGAGTTCTGGACTTGGTACATCGCGGAATTAAAAAAGATAAGACCCGACGTCTATACGGTCGGGGAGGTCTGGGACAGCGATTCCATCACCAATCTCTACTATCCTGCCCTGAACTGCTTCAACTTTACCCTTGCGCAGTCCACCGGCATGTATGCCGATGTGACCAAGCTCGGCAATGTAAATACGCTCACAGCCTATACGGAGAAGTATCTGAAGACCGTGCAGGAAATGAGGGGGGACGCCATGCTTGTGCCCTTCCTTGCGAATCATGACACCGACCGTTCGGCAGGCTATCTGACCCTTGCCTCCGGTTACGCCAAGGTGGCGGCGAATCTGCTGATCCTCGGCCCCGGCTCTCCCTTTATCTATTACGGTGAAGAGGTGGGCATCAAGGGCTCCCGCGGCTCCGCCAATACGGATGCGGACAGACGTCTGGCCATGGTCTGGGGCGACGGTGACACGGTAAAGGATCCGTCCGAAGCGACCTACAACCAGAAGAACCAGCAGTCAAACGGCACGGTGAAGGAGCAGATCGGCAACGGCGACAGCCTGTACAATTATTACAAGAAGCTGATCATGATCCGGAACGCGAACCCCGAGATCGCCCGCGGG
>DJYD01000061.1 GCA_002449955.1 Lachnospiraceae bacterium UBA6987 | reverse complement strand
TCCACCAAGCAGGGCATCGCCCCGTTCTATTCGGACAAGTACCAGAAAAAGACTGTCCTCGCCGGGGAGCTGAACGACCCGGAGGAGCTGCGGGAGCATTTGCGTGAGCTATTGGAATGGAAGAACCTGATCCTGACCGGTGTCTATGGGGCAAAGCCCTATACGATGGAGGAGCTGACGGCCTGGGTCGAAAACTACGGTGGAAAGATCAGGCCCTTCCTCTGTGATACCGGCGCGTTTCTGCGCGCCGCCGCGGATGCGGGAAAGAGGCTGCTCTTTGAAGCCCAGCTCGGCGCCCTGCGCGACCTCGATTATGGCATCTACCCCTACACCACCTCCTCCAACGCCATCGCGGCCTATGCCCCGGTTGGGTCCGGGCTGCCCTCGGCGCGGCTGGACGCGGTCGTCGGCGTCGTCAAGGCCTACTCCACCTGCGTGGGCGAGGGCCCCTTTGTGTGTGAGCTCTTCGGGGAGGAGGCCTCCCGTCTGCGCGAGGCCGGGGGCGAATACGGCGCAAAGACCGGGCGGCCGCGCCGCGTGGGGCCCATCGATCTCGTGGCCACACGCTACGGCGTGCAGGTGCAGGGGGCGACAGCCCTTGCACTGACCAAGCTCGATGTGTTAAGCTATCTCAAGGAGATCCCCGTCTGCGTACAGTACGAGCTGGACGGGGCCTGTACCGAGAGCTTCCCCTTCCCGACGGCGTTGAAGCGGGCGAAACCGGTGTTCGAGGCGTTGGAGGGCTGGAACTGTGACATCTCCGGCGCGCGCCGTTGGGACGAGCTGCCCGAAGCTGCGCGGCGCTATGTGGAGTATATCGAAGCGCGCGTCGGCTGCCCGATCCGCTATGTCTCGGTCGGCCCCGAGCGCGACGCCATCATTCTGCGATAAGGAAGGACGCCTATGAACGGTCGCTATGAATCCCCGCTCGCCTCCCGCTATGCCTCCGCTTTCATGCTGGAGCTGTTCTCCCCGCAAAAAAGGATCGAGACCTGGCGGAGGCTGTGGGTCGCCCTGGCGCGGGCCGAGCACGAGCTGGGTTTGCCTATTACTACCGAGCAGGTACAGGAACTGGAGGAGCACATCACGGATATCGACTTTGCCTGTGCCGCCGCGCGGGAGAAGGAGGTGCGGCACGACGTGATGGCGCATGTCTACGCCTATGGAAAAGCTGCGCCCTCGGCGGCGGGCATCCTCCACCTGGGCGCGACAAGCTGCTATGTTACCGACAACGGCGATCTGATCCTCTATCGCGAGGCGCTGCGCTATCTGCGAGGCGAACTGCTCAAGGTGCTGAAAAACCTCGCTGTCTTTGCGGAGCGTTACAAGGCCACGCCGACGCTGGGCTATACCCATTACCAGCCCGCGCAGCTTGTCACGGTCGGAAAACGCGCGACGCTCTGGATGCAGGATCTCCAGTCCGATCTCGAGGAGCTGGACTTCGTGCTCGGGACGCTGCGCTTTCTCGGCTGCCGCGGCACGACCGGCACGGAGGCGAGCTTCCTCGAACTCTTTGAGGGCGACGAGACGAAGATCGACGAGCTCAACCGCCGCATCGCCGCAGAGTTTGATTTCACGGAGTGCTTTCCCGTCTGCGGGCAGACCTACCCCCGCAAAACAGACAGCCGCATCCTCAACTGCCTGAGCGCCATCGGCCAGAGCGCCTGCCGCATGGCGCAGGACATCCGCCTTCTCCAGCATGACCGCCAGCTGGAAGAGCCCTTTGAGGAAAAGCAGATCGGCTCCTCCGCCATGGCCTATAAACGCAATCCCATGCGCTGCGAGCGCATCTGCTCCCTGAGTCGCTATCTGATGACAGAGGCTTTAAACGCCCCACTTACCGCTGCAGCCCAGTGGCTTGAGCGCACGTTGGACGACTCGGCCAACCGCCGTCTGTCCCTGCCGGAGAGCTTTCTCTGCGCCGATGCTGTCTTGCGCCTGCTGCAGAATGTGAGTGGGGGGCTGCGGGTGAACGAGAAGATCGTGGACAAGACGGTGCGGGAATATCTGCCTTTCATTGCAACGGAGAATCTGCTTATGGAAGCCGTCAAACGCGGCGGCGACCGGCAGCAGCTGCACGAGATCATCCGCCGCTGCTCCATGGAGGCGACAGCCCGGATGAAGGACGGAGGCGACTGCGATCTGCTCTCCCGTCTTGCCTCCTGCCCGGAATTTGGCATGAGCGAGGCGGAACTGGAAGCGCTTCTGGAGCCATGCAACTATACCGGACGCTGTGAGCAACAGGTGGAGGCCTTCCTTTCGAGTATTCTTTCTGTGCTGAACGATGCAGTGCTTACCGAAACAACTCTCGATGTTTAAGCGATGATAGTTCCTTGGTATTCTTGCGGAATATCAGCCCAACCCACTATTCAAGAAAGTAATAACAGTACCGTTTTTGAGATAACAATATCTGGAGTAATTGCTTGAAAAGCCAGCGGATCAACTTCGTGGGAAGATTGATACCCTGCACATGATCATTGACGGGCATTCATTGAATAGTGCTCATCTTTCGCTTACAAAAACGGATCGGAACTGCACACTTTTCTCGTGCGATTTCGATCCGCTTTTTCATTTTCCGCCGTTGTCACAAAAACCGATTTTGCATTTTTGTGGCACACGGGGGAAAATAAATACCGGCAAAAAGCATTTCGATCTTACACGAGGAAATGCTGTTGCCGGTACCCGGGAGGTTTCCAAAGGAGGGCGGGGAGGCCGCCTTTGGCACACGATCTTGCTCGCAAGGTCTAGTGTGTTATACCTTTTGTTGCGTCCGAACAAGGCCATAAGGTCATGTGGCCGCGCCTGCGCGGTCACATCGACCGATGACCTTGTTCCTCCTTTTCCGAATGAAACCCGCTTCGCTGGGCTTTCATTCGGGGAAGGAGTTGGAAGCGTGTGCGGAATGCAATGGAGCATGAGCTTCCGGCGGAACAAGAGGTATATAAAAGCTCCCGTCTCCCGTCCCGCCGCAGCGCCATTTCTCAAAAAGATGCTTTCAAAATGCTATCACGTTTCGGATCTGTATGCTCGAAGTGCTTTCAAAATGAAAGCATCTTCTCGCGTTTTACTAATCCACCCATCGAATGATCATGCCGCGATCGGAGTCGGTGCGCGGCACGTTGCAGGAAAGTGTGCGCCCTCTCACAGCCTGCGGAGCTTCCCATTCGTACCAAAACGGAACGGTCAGCTTCTTGGGGTGCTTATCATTTTCGATTGCCCGGATCTCCTGGATCGCGCGTTTTGCGAAAGGCTGGCTTTTGACAAAATCTCCGTCTGCCAGCTTTATGATTTCGGCCTCGTTCTTCAAAAAGTCAAAACGGATCTCGCCCCATTCGCCGTCGTAGTCTGCCCAATAGGAGTAGACTGCGGCGGCGATTTTTTTGTTTTTCTTCTCCTGCGAAATCAGCCGCAATTGCAAAACATGAAAGACCTCACACCTAGACAGATGCTTCATCATTTTTTCCAGCGCCCGCTGATACGCACGTTCCGCACCGCTGGTCCCGCTGCCCTCAAACAGCACGGCGAGATCTTCAAAGCCGATGCGCTTCCTCCAATCACTGACGCGCCCGCAGGTCATGCAGATTGCGTTGCGCTTTTCCAGAAGTGTCTGTTCGCGGAAGCTGAGCTTTTCAAACGCTTCCTGTACCCACTCCGCCTGAACCCAGCCCCACAGAACAGAAGCGTATTCCCAGCAATCATCGTGACTGACGTCGGGATCCCGTTCAAAGATATTTCCATCGTCGTCTCTTTCCGTGCGGGGATAGAAGTCCGCCCGGCTCCGATTCTTCAGCGCCGTGGCCAGATGAGCCTCCGCGGTTTGTTCGCTGCAGCGCTCGGCCTCGGCAATGGCCTTGACTGCTTCTCGTGTTTTCTCATGATTCTCACGATAGAGTCTTCCGGCTTTTCGGACGGCTTTGTATTCATCGAGACTTGCGAAGGAGCCGCCCTCTTCGTTTTTACGCTGCCCGATCATGGCGTTTTCAATGTCATGATGTGCATAGGTCAGAAAGCTCGCGCCGCCGTTGGGATCATAGTCTGGCAAAACCTCCAGCATGGCACGCACGCAGGCCAGCTTATAATCGAACAGGCGATCCGGCTCGGTATTTCGAAAACCCTCTCGCAGAAGAAAACCACGAATGCGGCGGTTGAGCCGTTCCTCATACGCATGGAGAAAGAACGGGAAGCCGTTTTCATCCCCATTGACCGCCAACACGATGTAATCGTTAAGGTTTTCCACCTTCGGCGGATCGGGAAAAAGCTGGAAGGCCCGTTCTGCCTCCAGCAGCGTGAGACCGCTGCCTTCCTCAGCGCAGAAGGGGTATCTCTTACTATAGACAGCCACGGTCTCACCTCCATTCGCTTTCAACTTGTGGCCTCTGTTAAAAGAGCGTCCTGTTCCATTTCGTCCGTATAACTGCCGTTGGCATAGGCGGAATCGGAAATGGCGCGCTCCAGTTTGTTCCGGGCAAGGCGTTTCATCTTTTCCGCTGTTGCCTCATCCAATGTGCCCCGGCGCAAATAAACCTGGATCGTGTTCATGCGCCGGTTATAGATCACCTTCAACGGATGATCGTCCGCCAGCTCCCGTTTTTCCCGCCCCTGCAGATTCCCAAGCTGCCGGCAGGTGCGGCCCTTCGAATCGCCGGGGGCAAATCCTCCGCAATACTTCGTGTGCCGGGCATCGGTGGTCAGAAACCATCTTCCGCAGATCGGGCATTTCCGCGGAGCATGGCCGACGCAGAGTCCCTCGAAGAGATCGTATCGGAGCATCCCTACAAAGGAGACGAAGTGCATGCGCTTTACAAGCTGCGGAGCATCCTTCCCCGGTAGGATCGTGCGCAGATACTGCATGGAAACATTGATCAGCGACATCCAGGACGGCTCGGAGAGCGAAAACTCCGGGAACTCGGGGAAATACTCACCGAACACCGCCGCATAGTCCTCCGTCGCGCGGTCACTTTCATGCAGGGCTTGGGCAAAGGGCAGCAGACCTTGTTTGAACATGACAAGTGAATCCGGCAGCTGTGCGCAGATCGCGATCACTTTTGTGAGTCCAAGTCCGCTTTTGAGCTGATTGGTCATGGCGGCAGGCAGATTCATGGCGGCGAGCTTCACGTAGGCTTCCGCCTTTTTCATGTTTTCATCAGTGAAGATCTCCGGGATGCGCTTGAGGTAATACGAATAATTCAGCAATGGAAACGTGTTTTCTTTCTGCAGCAGCTCCAACATTTGCAGGATGCTGTCTCTGCACGGCGCGAGCAGCTCCGGTTTGAGCCGGAGATTGTTCACAGCCTCGACCGTCGTCAGCAAGGGCAGGTAGATCTGTTTCAGCCTGTCGATCACATCGTCCGGAATGTTCAGCGCGGCACAGCCGATGGTGCCGGAGGGCAGCGTGATGCCCTGATAGGAGACCTCGTCCCGCCAATAGTCCAGCGTCAGTATGTTGTGCTCGGCAATTTTCATAACAATCGCCCCCCCTTTTTTTCCCTTTGGCAAACATCATTATCTCATAAAAGGTGTCCCAAAAAACGGACTTTGAAATGCCGAATCCACCCGCCGAATCCACCCGATCATATCGCGACTGAAGAGCACCGCTATAATTGTGCTTCTCCACAAAGGAAGCCCAAAGCCATTTGTTGCGGCTTTGGGCTTCCTCAATGTGTTTTTCTATTATTATCGGCATTGTTTCCTCAATGCATCTACTGCATTGGCAATTGCGTTGTTATTCGGGCAGTTCGAATCCCATTCATTCCAAAAATCCTTTGTAGCGCTGACTGGCCTGTGAGATTCGGCAGGCTTGTCTAAAAGTAGCTTGCTCGGCAAAAGAATTGCATCTCCGACGACCAAAGCTTCTCCTACATCCAAAAGCGGCAGAAATTCAATGGTGCTCTTCAGCGAATCTGGCAGAAGGTTCTTGATGACGCCCTTATCCCGTTCATTTGTCAAGCGAAGGACAATGAAGTTATTGCACTGGCTGAGGATGGTTTTACTGACGTCAGCCGGACGCTGGCTCACCGCCAGAATTGAAACTCCATACTTTCGTCCTTCTTTGGCGATGCGTTCGAAGTTATAAAGCGCCTGCTTCTGTACTCCGTCAGCATCTTCTTTAATTGGTAGATATAGATGCGCCTCGTCGCAGATGATCGTAAATGGGGTGCGAAGCTCTGGCTGAACCCAGAATTGAATGTTGTACAGCAGCCTTGCAAGTGTTCCGGTTATTACGGGCAGCACATCCGAGGGGACCTCAGAAAAGTCGATAATTTTAATGCCCTTTCTCCCGTCCTCATATCCAAGTAACTTGCAGAGCATATTTGCCAGCCATCCATAAGCTTGTACTTCCTCTGGAGGCTGGAACATAAAGCCGTAAGTTTTGTCCTCAACCTTTGTTTTCAGGCGTGAAACAAAGCGAGTAAGCTTTCCTTCCCATTCCCCTTTAACGGCGGTTCCATTTTTACCGACCCCTTTTGTTGTGTCATCAGTAACCAGTTTATCAATCAAATCACTGATCAAAAAAGGAATTGGGGAATCTACCGTGAAGGTCTTAATGGTTTCGACTTCACCTTCTCGCGTTAATGTAGCTAGCTTTAAATCTCGTATATGCTTGGTAAATCTTGCAGCTTGGTTCGGTGCATTAGAATCGCTGCGGTCAAGGAGCATTGACAGCAATTCTTCGCGATTCAAAAGCCAGTACGGAAGGAAAAGCACGTCCTGCGACAGGCTTTCGAGATCTCCCGGTCCGGCAATCCTGAACCGCTCGGCAATTCGCTCCGGGCCTTCAGATAGGCTGGCGTACTCTCCGTGCATATCGAATACGATAATGTTAGCATAAGGAAGAGCACTAGCTTTCTCTAAAATGTTTGCCACACACCAGCTTTTACCGGAGCCAGTGCTTCCTAAAATAGCCGCATGACGCTGGAAGAAACGATTCCCGTCCAACACGGCGTCTGCCTGCGCATCCATCAAGAATGAACCAATTTTTAGTCGCTTGTCGGAAGCAATGTCTTTGCTCAGAATATTCATAAAACTCTGCAAATTGGAACCGGAGATGCAGTAGCACTTACTTTCAATCTGCGGAAAGGAATCTACGCCTCGCTTGAATACATCATGCGCCCCACCCATGACTGTGTGATAAGTACCAATGATCCCAACCTTGATATAGTCAGCAGATGAGACCATGATTTCATCTGGGTCTTCTTCATCTTCGGAAAAATCATCGACATACTTTCTGGTCACCTTGTCAATTAGGGCGATTAAATACTCATGGCGCTTTCCGGTCTCAATCGCTACGATGTTTCCGACGCAGATTTTTCCCATAATCCCCTGATTCTCTATTTCAATGATAATCTGCTCTGTGTCAACATGGGTTACGCTTCCCAGAAAATCGTTTTCATGAAAAGTAAGAAGTTGTTCCATTAGAATACCTCCTTCAGCATTTCGTGTAGATCCCAAAGATTAATTTCATCAAAGAAGCATTGCTCTGCAGAAGTCAGAACTTCGGTGCCATCATTATTGCCCCTGCACAACGCGATATTGTTTTTGTTTTGCTTTACAAGGTCTCGCGTTTTTTCCCGCAATGACCTCGAGACGATCAGTGCTGGTTTCCCGCGCTGTAGCTGTCGAACCAGGTGCGTCTCCAAATGATCATCATTAAACCCGTAGCCAATGATTATGTACCTCTCTGCGGCATCAATTGCATCGTTAGCCTTTGAACGGTGTACGTCAAATGGGGAGCTGTACCCTTTATGGTACTTATTTAGTCCCGGCGTAATAATCAAGCTATCTTCGCAACTCGAATCTGGAATAGAATATGGCTCGCCATCAATCATGTGCCAGCTTAGGCTGCCGTGTGGTTTATAAAGTGTAACCCGAGGGGAATAAACAAGTGCCTGCTTGTTGTTTCGCCTTGTAGTTCCTTTGCAGAACATATATTTGCTCTGGTTCGGATTGAAATGAGCAAAAAAGTTCCCGATAAACAGCGTGTCAACCCGAACCTTATTGAACTCGCAGGCATACTCAATTAAGCGATCATAATTCGGAGTAATCACTGTGAGGCCGTCATTGCGCAGATTAAAGCGCTCCAGGTATTCTGAGAAACGGAGAACTCTCTTTCCTTGCATCACTTCTTTGATGATCTTCTTTTCCGCGTCTCCAACTAAACGCGCAGTTAGATCTCGGATGGCAGCCTCGAGCCCATCAGTAGGTGAATAATTGAGTAGGGTTTCTTCAAGGCCTTTTTTCGCTGCAAGTCCTGCGCTGATCCCGCTCCACGCGTCAATATCAGCCTGATCATGAATTAGGCTGGGCATTTCTGCTATAAGATATTTCGCCAAATCCTTCATTCCGGGAAGATTCTCTGCTGCTGAGAGGCCCGACCCGACAATTGTTACTGTGTTATCTTGAAAAAATTCCTGTATAGTTTCTTTTAGCTCATTCAATTCCACAAGTAAGTCACCCTTTCTTAAAAGCCAAGAAATCGGTTAGCATCTTTGGCAGTGAGAATATTATTAGTTTTTCAGCGCCGTCAGCGGTACGACATAGACGCCATCCGGTCGCTGGTAGGCCGCATTGGATAGACCGCAAAGGACGATCAAGGCAGAAGGCGCCTTTCCACCGTCTTTGACGATCTCATCCCGGATGTGGATCAGATTCTCCGCGGCTTCCTCGATTTTGTTTGCGCCGAGCTTGATCTCAATGCCGCACCAATTGCCGTCCGGAAGCTCGATCACGGCGTCGATCTCATTGCCCGCATAGTCCTGATAATGATAGAGAGCCGCGCCGAAGGATTCCGCGTAGATCTTCAGATCGCGCTCGCACAGGGCTTCAAAAAGAAAGCCGAAGGTCTCCAGATCGCCGATCAGCCTCTCCGGCGTCACCTTCAGCAGCGCGCAGGCCAGGGAGGGATCGCAGAAGTGCCTTTTCTCCGCCTGCTTTACCCGGACGGAGGAACGTAGCTTGGCAGCGTACGGCGGCTGGTTATCTGTGAGGAACAGACGGTTGAAGATATCCAGATAGGTTGCGACCGTCTCCACGTCGATATCCTCATCGTCGATCTCTTTGATGTCGTTTTTCAGCGTCCGGTTGGTTGCGGTCGTGCTCTCATTGCGGGCCAGAGACCGCAGCAGCAGACGGACCTTCCGGCTGTCGCGCCGGGTCTCGTCAACACGGTTCACATCGTCGTCGATGACAGCATCCAGATATTCGCTGGGCAGCAGCGAGATATCCGCGTCGTCGATATCCAGATTTCCCGGCCAGCCGCCGCGCACGGTCAAACGGGCGAGCGTGCGAAGATCGACTTCCCCCGTGATGGCTGGGGTCAGTTTCCCTTCGCAGAGCGCCTGCAGGCTGACCTTGCCGCTGGAATCCCCGGACTCATAGAGCGACATGGGGCGCATCCGCAGCTTGCCGATCCGCCCGGCTCCGCTGTGGAGTACGCCTTTCCGCTTCGGTGTGGCGGAGCCGGTCAGTATGAACTGCCCCTTTTTTCCCCGCTGATCCACGGTATAGCGCACCGCGTCCCAAAGCGGAGGAACCTCCTGCCATTCGTCGATCAGGCGCGGCGTCTCTCCCTCCAGCACCAGGGCGGGGGACATTTCCGCCAGCGTGCGGTTTTGAAAGTTGTTGTCCGGGTTGCCGACCAAAAACTCACTGTTGCTGTGATAGGAAGACGTCCAGGTCTTTCCGCACCACTTCGGCCCCTCAATACAAACGGCACCCATGGTGGCGAGATACCGCTCCACCGCAGCGTCGATAATGCGGGGAATGTATTTCTCCTTATTCATGATCTTGGCCATGTGCATCACCTCTTACGAGGAAAGCATAACACAATCCGATGGATTTTACAACTTCAATCCGATAGATTTTAAATTTTCAATCCGACAGATTTCAAGTTTTTAACCCGATGAATAATCCTATTCCCCAAAATCAAATATTTTTTGAATTTGGGGAATAAGAGCCTGCGAGCAAAAAAGTGCAGCGACTGAAATCATCCGTCTATCCGTACTTGTGTCCCACTGTCATGTTTTTTGAAATCGACCTGTCATGCCATTAGCCTGCTTTTTCGCTTTTTCCTCATAATATTCATGGAGGGGCAAACAAATCGTCCCTACTACTCATTATTAGGAGGATTGCATATGACAATCTACGAAAAAGCGAAAAGCCTTGTCACAGCCCGCGAGGCGGCGGAACACTATGGGCTGACGGTAAACCGTTATGGGATGGCATTGTGCCCTTTCCACGACGACCACAAACCCAGCATGAAGCTGGATGAGCGTTTCCACTGCTTCGGCTGCGGTGAGGACGGAGACGTCATCGACTTCACCGCCAAGCTGTTCCAGCTGACGCTCAGAGAAGCGGCGGAGAAGCTGATCGAGGATTTCAGTGACGGTGAATTCATCCCGGACGCACCTTCGCCGCCCAAGCCGCCCGACCCGGCCAAGCGCTGCCACGATGTGCTGCTGGATCTGGAGGTCCGGCTGCACCGGCAGAAACGGGAGACCGCACCGCAGAGTATGGACGATCCCATCACAACGGAATACGCACAGAACTGCCAGATGTACGATTTTATCGTAGGTCTGGCAGATTTGCTTTCCAATGGGACAGAGCAGGAGAAAGCGGAAGCGATCTCCTACTTTACCAACGGCGTGCTGGACTGCTACGAAGAGGCTCTTCAGAAGGAGGTGATCGTGTATGACGACATCTTCTGAAAGCCCGTCCTGGCTGGACGGGGACAAGATCGACGAGGTGCTGTTCTGTGAGGAGCTACGCAGAGAACATCCGATGCTCTGCATCCATGAGGTCTTCTTCACCGTGGACGGCAAGGTGACAGACGAGGGCTGGATCAAAAACGCCATCTTTGAAAAGCTCAAGCCCTATGTCCGGCGCGGGCTCTCCCGAAAGATCGCATCCTTGCTGGATACGCTGCGCGCCTGCTGCTATTCGTCGCCTCTCCCGATCTACCATGACCGCATCCATGTGGCCAACGGCACACTATTTCTGGACGGTCGCTTTGAGGCAAGCAAAGACTTTTGCCTGAACCGGCTGCCGGTGCGATATGATCCGGAAGCTCCGTTCCCTGCAAAATGGCTCGCCTTTCTCAACGATCTGCTGATTCCAGAGGACATTCTGACCCTGCAGGAGTTTATGGGCTACTGCCTGATTCCCAGCACGAAGGCTCAGAAAATGCTGATGTTGGTCGGCAAGGGCGGAGAAGGCAAATCCCGTGTTGGGATCGTGCTCTCCGCGCTGTTGGGTACGAATATGTACAACGGCAGTATTGCCAAGGTAGAGACAAGCCCCTTCGCCCGCGCGGATCTGGAATACGGACTGCTGCTGGTGGACGATGACATGAAGATGGAAGCGCTGCCCCAGACCAATATCATCAAATCCCTGGTCACGGCAGAAATTCCGATGGACCTGGAGAAGAAGGGCAAGCAAAGCTACCAGGGCACCATGTACGTCCGGCTGCTCGGCTTTGGCAACGGAACACTGAAATCTCTCTATGACCGAAGTGTCGGCTTCTTCCGCCGGCAGATCATTCTGACGGTGAAGGATCGCCCCAAGGACAGGGTTGATGATCCGTTCCTCTCGGAAAAGCTGTGCGGCGAGATCGAGGGGATCCTGCTCTGGGCGCTGGAGGGACTGCACCGGCTGCAGGCCAACGGCTACAAGTTCACGATCAGCGCACGCAGCCGGGAGAACATGCAGGAGAGCATGACCGAGAGCAACAACGTGATCGAGTTCCTCAAATCCGAGGGCTACATCGGCTTCAAGGCGGACCTGGATATCAGCTCCCATCGGCTCTATGAGCTGTATGTGCTCTGGTGTGAGGAAAACGCCGAGAAGCCGCTGACCACGCGCAGCTTCTGCTTGCAAATGGCGGCTCTGGCCCCGGAATACAACCTTGAGCCCACCAACAAAGTCCACGCCCATGGCCGTCAGGTTCGGGGCTATGTCGGGATCTACTCGCTGCTTTAACGGGGTCCCCATCGAAGCCCAACGAAGTGGGTTCGATGGGGGAAAGGAAGAGGGAGCCTGCAGATATGTAGTTTTCGGGGCTGTTTCGCAAACCCCGGAAACGGAATGGCGCAGGCTTCCTTTGACGCAAGTACGGTGGTACGGATGGACGGATGATTTCAGTCGCTGCTTTTTTCAATTCCATAAGGAGCGTGTTTCGGCAGCCCGGAGAGGGCTGTTTTCTATTTCGGAAAAAAGTTGCCGGAAGGGTCGGAAAGCTTTCCCGAAACGCGCTTCCCGGAGGAGCGAACAGGATTTGCTAATTCGTGGGCTTCTTTCTCATACAGCGAAAAATCCCTCATATCCGCAAAATCCATCAGGCCGCTTATGACCTGGACATCACAATACATCTATAAAAATGAATGGAGGACAAACATGAATAATACAAGAAACGAGATCAAGGCGCACATTGTGCGCGCCGGTTTTACCATGCAGGAGGTATGTGAC
>DJYD01000050.1:1685-40023 GCA_002449955.1 Lachnospiraceae bacterium UBA6987 | reverse complement strand
TCTGCGGGCTCCTGTGGCGGGGGTGATTCCAACCGCTCCGTCTGCGCCTTCGGCTTGTCGATCGCGGGGAATCACTCCCTTAGTCAAGTACGAGATGTTCCGGGATGCCGTCCTTCATGATCGGCTGCAGCTCGCCCATGATCAGCGGTCTCGCATAGGAGATGAACTCATCCGTCACGTCGTTGCCGGCTTCGTTGATCATGCTGCGGGGGACTTTGCGCTCCGCGTTCGAGATCTTGTGGACGTCCGCAAGGGATACCGAGCAGACGTACGGATCATTGGATTCGCGGACGAGCGTGGCCATCAGACCGGTCTGTCCGCGCAGGGCTGCCTCAACGGCAGCGGCGCCGGAGGCAAAAGCTTCTTCAGCGTCGGTGCGGGAAGCGATATGCGCGCCGCAGCGCTGCATGACGGAAAGCTCAAGCGATCTCGTCTTCACGCCGAATTCCTTCTCGCAGAACTTGCACAGCACTTCTGCCGTGCCGCCCATGGCCTTGTGACCGAAGGAATCGACTGCAAGATCTGCGCCCTGCAGTTCGGGGATGAAGGTCCCGTCGGCAGTGTGAATACCCTCGGAAACCGCAACCAGCACGCAGTCCTTGCGCTTCAGGATCTTCTCCACGTCTGCGCGGAAGTTTGCCAGATCGAAGTTCACCTCGGGAAGATAGATCAGATCCGGGCCCACACAGTTATCCCCGCGGGAAAGTGCACTCGCTGCTGTCAGCCAACCGGCGTTGCGGCCCATGATCTCCATGACGAAGACACTGGGCTTGTGTTCATAAACCACCATATCACGGATGACTTCCTTGGTCGTGGTGGCGATATATTTTGCCGCGCTGCCATAGCCGGGCGTATGGTCGGTCTCCATCAGGTCATCGTCGATGGTCTTCGGCGCACCGACGAAGGTCACGGAAGAGCCAATCTTCTGACCGTAGTCGGCCAGCTTGCGGATGGTGTCCATGGAATCGTTGCCGCCGATATAGATAAACGCCTCGATCTGATATTTCGCCAGGATCTGGAAAATACGTTTGTAAACGGCATCACTGATCTCGAAATCAGGCAGTTTATAACGACAGGATCCGAGGAAGGACGACGGTGTCGTGCGCAGCAGATTGAAGGATCTGTCGTCTTTCAGGTATTCATCCAGATCCACCAGACGCTCTTCCAGGAAGCCCTGGATGCCGTAGCGCATGCCATATACTTTATCTGCTCCCAGGATCTTGGCGCGCTTGTACACGCCGGCCAGGGAATTGTTGATGACGGAGGAAGGTCCGCCGGATTGTCCAACCACTACATTTGCCATATCATCTACCTCTTCTTCTCTGCTCCCTGCAAAAACGCAGTCCCGGGCAGCACGCCGCGGGCGTTAAATTTTTAACAGTCCATACTATAACACGGAGTTTTTTTCTGCGCAAGCCCGAAATCCGAAAACCTGCCGAATTCAAGCCTGTATTTTCTATTATTAACATATTGCACTTTTCTATTTAATAAAGTATACTTGCCCTCGTGAGTCATCACAGGAGGTTTTTATAATGGAAATTACGAAAGATACCATGATCGGCGATCTGCTTCGCGAAGATTTCGGCTGCGCGGCTATCCTTATGGGTGCCGGCATGCACTGCGTCGGATGCCCGGCTTCCCAGATGGAAACAATTGAAGAGGCCTGCGCCGTCCACGCGATGGACCCTGAACAGGTTGTGAACGCGCTGAAAGAATATTTCTCAGTGAAGCAGTAATCTTTATCTGTTCTCTGACAGGTGCCGCCGCGTCCCAAACCCTGAGAAGCGGCGGCGTTTTTTTCAGCTTTTGACCGGACGCCGGTGCTTTCCGCCCCCCGCGTCAAACTGTTCCTTCTTTGTTCAGCCTGAAGGCTGCCCCTCTCCCTTGCCGGATAGAGTGATCAGGAGGTTATTCCCCAAATGATATTTGGCAAACACATCAACAAGTACTACCTGAAGTACCTGGGTTGGATCATCATGGGTATGCTGACCCTGGCCATGGTGGACTATCTTCAGCTGCTGATCCCGAACATTTATGCTTCGGTCATCAACGGCATCAATGAAGGCTATGTCGTCGTGGACGGTGTACAGCTCCCCTTCGATATGGATTTTCTGCTGGACCACGTCTGTCTGCCGATGGTCAAGATCATCCTGGCCATCGTTGCCGGGCGTTTTTTCTGGCGCATCTGTTTCTTCGGATCGGCAATCAAGGTGGAGACGGATATCCGCAATGAAATGTTCAGCCATGCCAAGGATCTTTCTCAGCAATACTATCAGATCCACAAGGTCGGCGACCTCATGAGCCTGTTCACCAACGATCTGGAAACGGTGCAGGACTGCTATGGCAGCGGCATGCTGCTCTTTTTCGACGCGCTGCTGCTCGGCTGTTTTTCCATCTGGCGCATGGGACGCATGGATGTCCGGCTGACGCTGTTCGCCCTGGTCCCCATGGCACTCCTGCTCATCTCCAGTTCCATCGTCGGCAAGGAGATGACCCGCCGCTGGGACCGCCGCCAGGCCGCTTTCTCACAGCTGTCGGATTTCTCTCAGGAAAGCTTCTCCGGCATAGCCGTTATCAAGGCCTTCGTTAAGGAAACCAAAGAGCTGATGGCCTTCGGCAAACTGAATGAGGAAAATGAAGAAGCCAACGTCAGATTTGTGCGTACGGCCGTGACACTCCGCATTCTTGTCACCCTGTTTGTGGAATCGGTCATCTGCGTCATCCTCGGCTACGGCGGCTACCTGGTGCACGAAGGCATCTTCAATGCCGGTCAGCTGATGGAATTCATCGGCTATTTCACCTCCATCGTCTGGCCCATCATGGCGATCTCCGAACTGATCGACATGACGAGCCGCGGCAAGGCTTCCCTGCACCGCATCAGCGAACTGATCGACGCTCCGCAGGATGTGAAAGACCGCGAAGACGTATCCGAAATGCCCGAGGTAAAGGGCGAGATCGAGATGCGCCACCTGACCTTCCGCTATCCCGACGGAGAATATGACGTCTTAAAGGATGTCAGCTTCACCATAGGCGCCGGGGAGAACGTGGGTCTGGTCGGGCGCACCGGTTCCGGCAAGACCACCATCGTGGACCTGATCCTGCGCACCTACAATGTGCCGGACGGCACGATCTTCATCGACGGACGCGACGTAAACAGCGTGCCGATCCATGACGTGCGTGCCGCTGCCGCCTATGTTCCTCAGGACAACTTCCTGTTCAGCGACACCATTGCGCGAAATATCGCCTTTGCGGTCGATGACGCCGAAGATACCGCCGTGGAGGAAGCCGCAGTGCTTGCCGACGTCGACGGCAACATCAAGGAATTCGCCGACCGTTATGAGACGGTGCTCGGTGAACGCGGCGTGACCATCTCCGGCGGCCAGAAGCAGCGCATCTCCATCGCGAGAGCTCTGATGAAGGATGCGCCGATCCTGATCCTGGACGATTCCGTTTCGGCCGTCGATACCAAGACGGAGCGCATCATTTTAGAGAACCTGAAAAAGACCCGTGCCGGCAAGACCACCATCCTGATCGCGCACCGGATCTCCACCATCGAACAGATGGATAAGATCATTCTGGTAGAGGACGGCCGCATCGAGGCGGTCGGCAGCCATGAATCCCTTCTTCGCTCCTGCCCGTCCTACCGGACCATGGTCGAGCTGCAGAAGCTCGAAGAGGAAGGAGGTGAGCAGAATGCGTGAGTATCTGCCTCTTCTGATCGTCGGCGCAATCATCGGTGTTTTCTCGGTAGCTTTCGTGGTGGCTTACGTCACGATGAAGGATAAAAAAGAAGCCATCGGCTTCGACCGCAATATTCCTGACAAGGAGATCATCTCCCGTCTGCTCAGGTACGTAAAGCCTTACAAAGCAGAGTTCGCGATCATCTTCTTCATCATGCTGCTTTCCATCGGCTACGATCTGCTCTCGCCGACTATCATCGGCGGCATCGAAGAGATGATCAAAACCGACTTCGAGCTGCCCGAGCTTTACCGCCGCGTTATCTTCTATGCCATGCTGCTGCTTTTATCCATGGTCTGCACCTATATCCAGTCCGTGATGCTGCAGAAGACCGGGCAGAAGATCCTTTCCACCATGCGAAAGGAACTGTTTACGCACATCGAAAGTCTTTCGCACGCCCAGCTCAATAACATTCCGGTCGGTAAGCTGGTCACCCGTGAGTGCAACGATACGAATGCCATCTCCTTCATGTTCACGAACATCCTGGTCACCATGGTGAGGAATGCACTTGTCATCATCGGTGTGCTTGTCGCCATGTTCCTGCTGAACCTCGAGCTGACGCTCATGGTGCTGTGCTTCGTGCCGTTCCTCGTGCTCTTCACGGTGATCTTCCGCAAGTTCTCGAGGCGTGCCTACCGCAGGGTGAAGGATGGGACCACGGATATCAACACCTACCTCAGCGAGAACCTTTCCGGCATCAAGGTCACGCAGATCTACAACCGCGAAGAACGCAAGATGCAGGAATTCCTCGAAAAGAGCAAAAAGCTGAAGAGCGCCAAGCAAAAGCAGATCTTCGTCTTCGGCATTTTCCGGCCCATGGTCTACATGCTGAACATTTCCGCCGTGCTCTGCCTCTTCTATCTGGGCAGCCGCGGCATCATCAAAAATACGAGCTTCATGGGTCAGGTGATCACCGGCGGCACCGTAGTTTCCTTCTACCTGTACATCTCCAAATTCTTCAACCCGATCCAGACCCTGGCCGAGCAGTTCAACATGCTCCAGTCCGCCTTTGCTTCGGCTGAAAAGATCTTCACTGTGATGGATATGAAGCCGGAAGTTGTGGATGAACCGGATGCCATAGAGCTGAAGGAGATCCGCGGAGAGATCGAGTTTAAGGACGTCTGGTTTGCCTACAAGAAGGATGAATGGGTCCTCAAGGGCGTTTCCTTCCATGTCAACGCCAAGGACACGGTCGCCCTCGTCGGCTCCACCGGTTCCGGCAAGAGCACCATTCTGTCGTTAATTGTCCGTAACTATGACATCCAGAAGGGACAGATCCTGATCGACGGCATCGACATCCGCCATATCAAGATCGCCTCGCTGCGCCGCCACTTCGGCCAGATGCTGCAGGACGTTTTCCTCTTCTCCGGCACCATCCGCAGCAATATTGTTCTGCGTGACGATTTCTCGGATGACGAGGTCTGGGAAGCCTGCCGCTATGTGAATGCGGACAGCTTCATCAGCAAGCTTGACGGCGGGCTCGAGGAAGTGGTCCGTGAGCGCGGCAACAACTTCTCCGCCGGTCAGCGCCAGCTTCTCTCCTTTGCAAGGACTGTCATCCACCGTCCCGAGATCATGATCCTGGATGAAGCAACGGCCAATATCGATACCGAAACCGAAGTCCTGATCCAGGATTCCCTGACCAGGATGCGGAACATCGGCACCATGCTGATCGTCGCCCACAGGCTGTCCACCATCCAGCACGCCGACAACATTATCGTGCTCTCCCACGGGCAGATCATCGAGCAGGGCAATCATCAGGAGCTGCTGCACAAGAAAGGCAACTATTACCGCCTGTATATGCTGCAGTACAATAAAGAACAGCTGCTGCAGGGATAACGCCAGAGATCACTCTTTAACGCGTATCGCAGATATGTTGAGCACGCCAAACACAAAGCGGCCGGGTCCATATGGACCCGGCCGCTTGCTGCCTGTTTATTTCAGATTTGCTGTCCGGTAGAGGAAGACGATCATATCCTCTCGCAGGCAGCTGAAGTCACAGCCAAAGCAGGGGATCGGTTCCTTTTCGTGTCCTGCCGGCAGCGAACTGGTTTTGGTGTACCCCTTGGTAACGCCTGTTCCGGCGGCCCAGGCAATGGCTTTAAAGGAGTCGGTGGATTCTTTATAAACGCCTTTCACATCCTTAAAGCTTCTTGCCGCCGTGATGCCTGCACTGGAGGGGGCTTCCTTGCCGATATACCGCCAGATCATGATCAGAGCTTCCCGCCTGGTGATCTCTTTCTCAATACCGAACTGGCCTGCATATTTGCCGGAAGTATAACCCTTGGTGATTCCCTTCTTTAAGGCCCAGGCAATAGCGCTGCGGAAGGTCAGGCTGAGCCCGGAAACATCGGAGAAAGTCTTCTCCAGATCCGCCAGTTCAGCATCACTGACCGTCGGCTTTCCAGCCATCCGGTACAGGAACAGGACAAAGTCCTTTCTGACACAATTTAGCCCGACACCGAATTTCCCGGCATTGTCACCGCTTGTGTAGCCTTGCGTAATCCCGTTATCAAAGGCCCAGTAGACCGGCTTATAATAATATTTGGAGCTTGTCTGCACATCCGAGAAAATCACCCGCACCTTGCAGGAAGCGGTGACACGGCCGTCGCCGGCCGTTGCCTTTACGGTCACGACACCACATTTCTTCGGTTTAAGCGTGCCGTCAGGGCCAACAGCAAGAATGCTTGTGTTGCTGCTGCTCCAGTAAGCCGAAGCCCCGGTGCCGTCCGCCTGCATCAATTTCAGGGTCTCGGTGCGGAAATACGGAAGAAGCAGAGAGCTCTTATTCAACTTCGCACTAATCGTCAAACGCACCGCCTTGGATGTCGCCGTCCCGGCTACATTCTGCACAACACAGCGGAAATCGCAATTGTTATAGTTTGCCAAAGCTTTGAAAGACAGCTTGTCGGTCTTAGCACTATCAGAAGGCATCTCCTTCCAGTCTGCTCCATCCTTCAGCCGGTAATACCACTGGTAACGCAGAGCACTGCCTGAAGCCGTCACCTGCAAAGTGACATCTGCACCAAGTTCCGCTTTATGATCAGCCGGCTGCTTTGTGATCACAGGGGCATTAACACCGGACGAGCTCACAATAAGCGGAGCCGTGACCTCCTGCCCGAAGGCGGTCCCCTTCAGGGTCGTTTCTCCATCAGCAATTCCGATGATCTTTCCATCCCGGACCTCGGCAATTTCAGTATTATCGATCTCCCACTCCGGCGTGACTCTCGCTACAGGGGAGTCGGTGTTCAGCATGAAATCATCCACGAGGAACAGCTCCGCAGAAACTGTCGGAATATCCGTACTTCCGCCGGGAGCAAGCTGGATCGCCTCCGGTTCGGCGGTTACATTGTTATAGCTGTAAACATTGCCGCTCGACACCTCTATAACGGCAGCGACCATGCCGTCCACGGCAGCACTTTCCGTACCGGCAACCGCACTGCTTCCGCCAAATTCCTGAACCAGGAATCCCCAGCCGCAATACTCAACATAGCCCACACCCATGTACTTATAGTTTCCGAGCATATTGCGTCTGTGTCCCTGGCTCTCATAGGGCTGGTCATCCTCGCGTAAAGATTCATAGAAATGATAGACCGAAGGATAGCTGGATATCCCAAAGTTCTCACCGTTTGAACAAATCCCGTCAGAGGACATCAGGGAACTAAAGCCCTGTCCGTTCGGTCTCGAGTGATTTCCAAGAGCCTGCACCGCGATCTCGGCGGCTCGCTGCATGGCAATTTCTTCAAGCGAATAGCTGTATTCGAGCGGCTTCAGCGTCCCGACCAGACTGACAACACCGCCATCCGAACTATTGTAGTAAGCCTCCTCGCCTGTACGGAAGTCGTTAACATACTGCAGCATGGTTCTGGCTTCAGTCTGATGGTAATCAACCTGTGCCGTTGCCTTATAGAAGACTTCTTTCGGCGGCTCAGAGCCCGCCGCAATCTCGTTGTACGTCGCTTCGGACCGCGTCAGAACAATTTTTTGAGATTTTCCATAGTATACAAAATAATTTGACAGATCAAATCCGGGCAGTCTCGCACTAAGCTCTGAAGTCCATATCATGATCCATCCGTCCCCATTATAACAACTGTCGTCGCTTAAGCGGATCTGCTCTCCCTCATCTTCAAAAACCGTGATGCTGCCTTCATTGATCAGGCTGCCCTGAACATTTACCTTGCCGCCGGAAAGCTCCATACCGCCATAGATGGTCAGCGTAACCCCATCCGGTACGGTAAGCGTACCGCCATAGAGATCCAGCGAGCATCCGCGCGGAATCGTCAGATCTCCGGCAAGGCTTAAGTCGTCGTAGACACTCGGACAATATTCCTTCCATTCTTTATAATCACTTTGCGCTTCATACAGAAGCGTTCGCAGCGCCTCTTCATTCTCAACGGTTCTGGTAATTAATAATCTATTGTCCCGCCCCAGACGATGAATATTCTCTTCTCCGACTAAATACTCTGTCGCCAGGGTAGCCGAATAATAGCCAGCGGAGTAATCAAAGCCGTACAGATTCAGTGCGCCGTCTACAATTACCGTATTAGGATTTGCCCGGGAGAAGTCCGTTATTTCTCCCGGCCGCAAAATCAGACTGCTGTAGGCATTCATCGTGCCGTGCACGGTAAGGTTATGGCAGCTGAAAAAGCTATGGATGGTAAATGTCACCCCCTCAGGTACAACGACATCCACCGGATAAATATGCATATTCTGTGACATGCTGATCGTTAAATCCTCTTCAATCACAAGAGGATTCGGTCCCGTATATTTTGTTATGGGATCTGTACAGCCGGACTCCACCATCTCCTTCAGTTCCTCAAAAGAAGATATCTCTCCGTCTTCCCAGGGCTCGGTATAATTGCTGAGTTCAAGTTTGGTGTAGCTGCCGCTCGTCGATTGGGTAAACTTGGATAAATCAAACCCCGGCAGCATATCTGCAATACTCAGGGTCGCATTGTAAGCTGAAAGCATCAGTGCGCCGTCGCCGGTATAATTTCCTCCGCTTTGAAGCTTCAGCTTGCCGCAATAGTCCATGAAATGCTCGATATAAACACTGTTTCTGTTTTTCAGCTCTCCGGCTATTGTAAGGGTGATTGATTTTGAATAGTTATAGATCCACAGTTCGCCCTTCACAATCAACTGGCCGCTTGAGCGAATGGTTCCTCCACCCTTCAAAACCAGACTGACATTTGATGGAACGGTAATTTTTTCCGAAATATCGACAGACGCTTCGCAAGTCAGGTTGTAGAAAACAGAGATTCTCTGGTGGTCATCATAATAATCCAACAGATTGATCATTTCATCGCCGCTGCTGCAGCTTGCATCTATCTCAATTCTGGATAAGGTAAAGTTCTTCTGTACAATATTGTCGAGACCGCTTATCTCATTGACGAAGATCACGCCGCTGTTTTCAATACTGCCATTGACCGTCAGGGATAGGTCTTCAAACTCATAGCCCGACAAATAGGCATTCGTCTCTATGATCAATTTACCATCGACCGTCAGGGATGCCGCAGCCATTTCCCCCTGTAATGTAACCGTCACGCCGCCCGGAATCCGAACCGTTACATCAAATGTGGTATAATCGTAGGTACTTTTCTCCTTAATACCGAACACAACAATTAAGTTCTTCGGAATCGTTAAGTTTTGTGTAAAGACAAATTCGCCGCTTTCCATGGTGCAGAAAGCGATGGTTTCGGCACTATATGTTTTCTCACACAGACTTTTCAGCTGTGATAAATTGGCAAAGCTTTTCCGCGGAGCGTCTGGATCAGCGAAAACGGCGTTGATTCCACCCGCTTCTCTCCTGCGCTTCAGGTCGCTCGAATCAAGTCCTGTCACCTTTGCATACGATTCCTTCTCCTCTTCCAGGAGAGCAGGGCTTTCCTCCTCTGTTTCTGCCGAGGGTTCTGCAGACATGGTCTCATCTGCCGTCCCGGTAGGAACTGTTTCTTCTGCTGCGGTTTCTTTTTCAGTCTCGGCAGGAACCGTTTCTTCTGACAAGTTTTCTGTTTCAGTCCCGGTGAAGACTGTTTCTTCTGACACGTTTTCTGTTTCAGTCCCGGTAAAGACTGTTTCTTCTAACGCAGATTCTTCAGCCAGCTCAGCAAAGATGGTTTCTTCAGCCGGCTCAATAGAAACGGTCTCCTCCTCCGTTTCGGCAAAAGAGGTTTCTTCTAACACCGGCGTACCGCCATCTTCGGCAAAAGTCCGCTGAGGCAGTGACAGACACATCGCCACGCAAAGAATAATCGCTAAAAATCGTTTGCTCATGGATGATCTCCTTATCCTAAAAATCTCGGTTCTTGCTCCCGAATATTTGGTTTCAGTATGTTTACGTGTGCGCAAACAGCACCCCACAATCTATTAAATTATAAAGTTTGTTTTACAGCATGTCAAACTCAAAAACAGGCAAATCACTGATTATCCTGCTGTTTTTACTGTGACGAAAAATGTCAAGAAAAAACAGCCTTTTTGCGGCTGTTTTTCTAAATATATGGTTATTTTTCAAAAAAATGCGTTTTGCTTAATCTCTTCTTTCCTTGCTCAGATTGGCAAACTTGACGTACTGCGGCAGCCAGGCTAGCTGGACGGTGCCAACCGGGCCGTTTCTCTGCTTGCCAACGATCAGCTCGGTGATGCCCTTCGCCTCTGTGTCTTTATTGTAGTACTCGTCGCGGTATATGAACATGACCACATCTGCATCCTGCTCGATAGCCCCCGATTCACGCAGGTCGCTCATCATCGGCCGCTTGTCATTTCTGGCTTCGGGCGCGCGGGATAGCTGGGAAAGCGCTATGATCGGCGCATCCAGCTCGCGGGCAAGTGCCTTGATGCCGCGGGAAATATCGCTGATTTCCTGCTGACGGTTTTCATTTCCGCGGCCGCTTCCGCTCATCAGCTGGAGATAGTCGATAATCACAAGATCGAGTCCATGCTCAAGCTTGAATTTGCGGCATTTGGAACGCAGCTCGCTGACGTTGATCCCGGGCGTATCATCAATGATCAGATTGGACTTGCCGATCGTATCCGCACTTTCCAGGAGCTTATCCCAGTCTTCATCAGACAGGTTGCCTGTACGGATATTCTGGGCGTCGATGCGGCTCTCCATGGCAAAAAGGCGGTTCATGAGCACTTCCTTCGACATTTCGAGCGAGAAAATGGCTGCGCTTTTGCCGTCTTTGAAGACAACATTCTGCACGATGTTCAGGACGAGAGCCGTCTTGCCCATGGAAGGACGGGCGGCTACCAGCACGTAATCGGAGCCATGCAGACCGGTCAGCATCCGGTCCAGATCCGTAAATCCGGTGGCAAGGCCGGTGACCGGGTTCTTGGTTTTGGATGCCTCATTGATCTTTTCCAGAGCATTCATGGCGACCTCGGAAATCGGTACGAACTCCGTTGTCTTCCGCTCATTCAGGACCTTGAACATGCTGCTTTCCGCATCTTCCAGGATCTTGTCCAGCTTGTCCTTGCCGGCGTAGCACTCATTGGCCACATCCTCGGCTGCATGGATCAGGCGGCGAAGCAGAGCCTTCTCGTAAACGATCTCCGCATAATACTTGGCATTCGCAGAGATCGGTACCGATGCGATCAGCTCGCCCATGTACTCCATGCTCGACAGCTCCGGGGAGACATCCTTCTCCTTTAAGCGGTTCTGCAGGGTCAGGATATCCACAGCCTTCCCCTCCGTATAAAGCTCTATGATCGCATCAAAAAGGACCCCGTACTGCCTGTTGTAGAAATCTCTTCCGCTGATGAGATTCTGCATATTCGGGATGCACTCATTGTCCAGGATCATGGAGCCGATCACGGTTTGTTCGGCTTCCGTGCTTTGGGGCTGTATTCGTTTGATGAGATTCTCTTCCATTTACAGTGCCTTAGTATGAATCACAGTGCTTTAACATTCAGTGCCAGCTTTGCCAGGACATCTTTGTGAAGTTTTACTTCGATTATCCGTTCACCAACCTCTTTAATCGGTTCATCAAGGATAATTTTCTTCTTATCCAGTTCAATGCCAAACTGCTGTTTCATGGCATCGGCAATTTCCTTGGAAGACAGGGCACCGAAAAGTTTTCCGTTGCCGCCGACCTTTACCGGCATTTCCAGCTTCACGGAACCGATCTTGGAAGCAAGCTCCTGTGCTGCCTTTAACTGCTCGGCAGCCTGGAAGGCAGCATTTGCCTGCTGCTGCTTAAGATTGTTCAGGTTGGCCGCTGTCGCTTCCACCCCCAGCTTTCTCGGCAGCAGGAAATTCCTGGCATAGCCATCGTTGACCGTTACAATATCATCTTTTTTTCCCAGGGCTTTTACGTCCTGCAGTAATACAACTTTCATCAGATCGCACCCTCCTTTAACATAAGGCGAATCGTTTCCTTGACTCGTGTCATGGCTTCTTCCACACTGATATTCTTCATCTGAACACCGGCAACGCTCAGGTGGCCGCCGCCCCCGAGGCGTTCGCAGATCAGCTGCACGTTCACCTCATCGATGGAACGGGCGCTGACATAGACCGTATCGTTCAATTTCGTGAAAACGAAGCTTGCTTTAATACCGGAAATATTCAGGAGCTCGTTGGCTGCCTGCGCTCCCACGATCGTCGGGCTGTCGAGGCCTTTCGCATCGCATTCCGAGAAAGCATAACCATCCATAAAAATCTCAGCCCGGCAGGTGGTATCCGCCTTGGCTCTGTATTCCGTATAATTCTCGCGCAGGAGCTTTTTCACCTTCACCAGATCGGCACCGCAGCGCTTCAGGTAAGCGGCTGCCTCAAAGGTTCTCGCGCTTGTGCGGTCGGTAAAGCTGTTCGTATCCACGATGATGCCGCTGTAGATCGATTCCGCTTCGAGTTCGTTCGGATTCAGCTCTTCACCGAAATACTGCATGATTTCTGCCACCATTTCGCAGGCAGAGGAAGCATACGGTTCCACATAAGACAGAATTGCTTTGATCGAATCAGACGCCTGGCGGTGATGGTCGATCACGACGATCTGATCTGTTCTCGCAAGCAGTTCGGGGCTGTCGCACATCGGTGCCCGGTTCGTATCAACGACGATCACCAGCGCGTCTTCCCTGAAGCGGCGTCCGGCTTCCGCACTGTGCAGGAACATTTCCCGCGGGTAATTCGGATCTGTCTGGAAGCGGTCATACAACGGCCGCACCGACGAGGACAGACTGTTCAGCACGATGTGGGCTTCCTTGAACAGGGAAGTTGCCATGCGGTAAACGGCAACAGCTGCGCCGAAAGCATCATTGTCTGCGAAGGAATGGCCCATGACAAAGATCTGTTCCTTGCCGGCCATCAGTTCCCGGAGAGCCTGCGCCTTGACGCGGGCTTTCACTCTGGTTAAGGCCGCCTCACCCAGTGCCTTGCCGCCGAAGTATTCCACGTTATCCGGGTTCTTGACGATCGCCTGATCGCCGCCCCTCGCCAAAGCAAGGTCCATCGCCGCACGGGCTAAATCCATATTTTCATCGTAGGATTCCCCGTCACAGCCGAAAGCTATACTGAGCGTGACCGGCGTCGTATTGCCGAGCTTGATGGTCTTCACATCCGTAAGTAGGGAGAAGCGGTCTGAGGAGCAGCCGCGCAGACCCTTGGCGTCCATGGAAATGAAGAAGCGATCCCGTTCCGTTTTGCAGGTGATCCCGTTGTATTTCTGGAAATATTTGGCAATGCGCTGTTCAATGATCGCGCCAAGAAGGCTCTGCTGCTCGGTTTCGGTGCTCTTCAGCAGCTCTTCGAAGTTATCGACATAACAAAGACCGGCCACATTGCGCTCGTCCTGCAGCTCGATCAGGGTCTGCAGATGTTCCGTTTCATCGCTCAGCATGAGGGCGGCAAAGGCAGCCGGGCTGTCGATCTTTCGCACATCAGTGGCATAGACCCTATCCCCGAGCGTCAGATAGTGCCGCGGCTGTGTATCATCCCCTTCATCCGGAAGCGCTGCGCGCACAGCATCAGGCTGCGCCGCTTTTTCTTCTTCAAGCTCTTCCGTTCCCACGTCTTCCTGCGCAAGCCAGCGTGCCCAGAAGCGTTCCGCATCAGGGAAAATATCCCCCAGCCAGTCTGCAAGCAGCATCCTGTCCGTGCCGTAATCCGACAGCATCTGATCAAAGGCGTCATTCCTCCAGACGATCTTTCCGTTTTCACTGATCAGGGCATAGGGATTCGGCAGCTGCTTCATCTTGTCCTCGAGGGACGCGGCCGTCTCCGTGCTCAGTTCAGCAATGGAGGCTTCCATCCTCTTTTTTAATACAGCATACCAGATGATTGTCAGGAGAAGTGCCATGGCTGCTGTGGCCGCAACAGGAATCCAGCTTGGCTGTCCCTGTCCGGTTAAAAACATCGCGAAAAATGCCCCCGTTCCTGCCAGGATACACAGCAGAAACCAGAGCGGCCATTTCATCAGAGATTTAAACAGATTCCGCATAAAAACCTCCTGCTTCGCGGCTCATACCAAGTTAATCATAGCACAAAGAGCAGACGGATTCAACTGCTGAAGTTCTGTCCGATATGATTTCTTCCCGTTTTTACGGGTATAACACAAAAGGACTTTTCCGATAATCATCCGGGAGGATCACGCCATGCCTCGCACAGACCATCTGATGGTACAGATCCTGTGCAAAGCGCGCATCCGCTGCGAGGTCCTCTCTGTCATCTGCTGCTTTTGTGATGCGCGGGAGCCGTGCCTTCTCCGCAAAGGCAGCCACTGCCCTGCTCCCCGCCCTTAAGGCAAGAACCTTAAGATAGGCCGGCTTCTTTTCGGACGTTTCCTTTTTGATCTCAAGAAGGATATGCATGAGGCTCCGTTTCACCCTGGCCACGGTAAAGGCCCGCGTGGCGACCTCTTCGCATAGCGCCTTATAGTCCATGGTAAACGGTGCAGCTGCCATGATTCTTGACGCAAGGTCCGCCGTCACGTCTTCGTACTCGGTAAGATCCGCTCCGGTGTAGGCAAGGGTCCTCAGCTTTGCCGCTGTCAGAAGGCCGGCTGCCTCCGGAGGCAGGGCCAGGGAGTAATCCGGTCCGTCCCCCGTGCCTTCCCTCTGAGCGCCTCCGGAGGCAAAATGTGCCTTCCGGATCGCCGTTGCAGAAGGATAGTTTTTCGCGGCGGGGTCCTCCTTTTCCTTCAGACCGGGGAAGCTGCTTTCCTGCATCAGTTCCGTATCGTGATAAGCCGCACCGACACGTTTCACCGCAAGAGGCTTGATATCCGTGATTCCCAGATGGTTTAGTGCCTTCAGATATTCTATCGCGAGCATATTGTTCGGCGTGCGAATCAGGTCGGCAAGGGCAGGATCCCTTTTTCTTAGCGCAGCAGCCAGTGCCGCGGCATAGGATCTGCCTGCCTTCATGAACACTTTTGCTTCCTGCAGCAACTCCGGTTCAGACAGCAGCGCCGCCGCCTGCTGCAGCTGCAGGAGCTCTGCCGTCTCCGCACCGAATGACAGATTCGTCACACAGCCGCAGGCTTCAAGCAGTCTGACGCCGCCTCTGGCAAAGCCCTCCGCACTGGCTGTCGCAAAGGCCGGCGGCAATTCCAGAACAAGATCGGCACCGCCTCTGACAGCTGCCTCTGCCCGCGCATATTTGTCAAGAAATGCCGGCTCGCCGCGCTGCACAAAGGCACCGCTCATCACGCAAATGACGCCGTCTGCCCCGGTCAGCCGTTTGGTTTCCTCAATATGATATGTGTGTCCCGCATGAAAGGGATCGTATTCTGCTATGATGCCTGCAATTCTTGTCATACCCGGGCCTCCTGTCATGACTTGAGAGTATCATAAACCCTCTGCTTCGTCAAAGCTATCTTTTCTCATGGTTTCCCTGAAAAGAAGTCACTTTTTCGTCCTCTGCTGTTTTTTTCTGCATTTTTTTAAGAAATGCTTTGACTTAAATCTCTTTTAGTGATACTATTGTCTCAATTCCCGAAAGAAGGGAGATGGATGGGAGGTACTATGAAGGGTACTGTTAAGTGGTTCAACAACCAAAAAGGATTCGGTTTCATTTGTGATGAAGACGGAAAGGACGTTTTTGTTCACTACAGCGGAATCAATATGGACGGTTTCAAATCACTCGAAGAAAACGCTGAAGTTGAATTCGATGTAGTGGAAAGCGAAAAAGGACCGCAGGCTGTCAACGTAGTAAAGCTTTAACATCTACCATAAATGACACATACGGCACAAGCATCCGGGCTTTCAGCAAGGAAGCAAAAAGGACGATCCCTCTGGGATGCGTCCTTTTTTGCTGGCTATATTACTTCAGCAGCCCCTTGAATGAGTTGTACAGATCGACACCCATTTTCTGTCCGAAGGTTTTGCGGATCTCCAGATAGATGGCCTGGCGGCTGTTTTTCTGGCCTTCATGCTTCTGCACAATGGAGACAACCTTGCGCGTCACAGACGGATCCGTCTTCTTTTCTGCCAGCAGGGCCTGCACTCTTGCAGCAGCCTGTGTCTTCTCGGTTCCGGTCTCCCTGGCGGTTTTGCCGGTTCCGGCTTCTTTGGAGCCCTTTGCCGCCTTGGCTGCCTTTGAAGGCCTGGACTCCCCAGCCTCCTTTGAAGGTTTGGACACTTTGGCTTCCTTGGGGGCTTCTGCATCCGCGGACGGCACCGGGTCTTTGATCTGCGGCACGGCATGCGTGACCATGGGGACATCATGAACCGTCACCGTAACTCTCGCCGGCTCTTCGGGAACTTTGTTATTGCGCACGGTCGGTGCGGCAGGCATTTCTTCCTTGGGCGCGGGTGTTTCTGCCTTTACCGGTTCCGCAGTGCTTTCCGGCGTCTGTTCTTTCACCTGCTCCTTGCCTTCTTTTCTCGGACGGCCGCGTCTCCTGCCGCCGCGGGAGGAACGGCCTCTTTCTTCCTTCGTATTCTCGGAAGGGACGGGACCAGGTACTACCGGTTCATTTTCTTCCGGAAGCGGCTTCTTATCTTCTGCAGGCATCACGGTCTTTTCTTCCTTTACCGCTTCTTCCTTCAGCACAGGCTTTTCTTCTGCAGCGGCCTCTTTCGGTGCTTCCTGCGGTCTTGCCTCTTCTGCTGCAGCAGTTTGCTGCGTTCCGGAGGAGCGTCTTCCACCGCGTCTTCCCCGGCGCGTGATCTTGACAGAGCGCAGCGCGCGTTCCATTCCGTCCGCATTTTTTTCTTCCAGGATAGCCGGCTGAACCCTGACCTCAATGCCTTCCTCCCGCCAGAAAAGGACGGTGTTCGCATAGTCGGTGTCCTTGCTCACCAGGATATAGGTACCTTCTTCCTCCTCGTCTCCGATGCAGTAGCCAAGATAACTGACCATCTGCATATCCAACGACTGCTTGCCCGGTTTGACCTTGTGCACCCGGACTTTAGCCTTCACGAAGCGCAGCAGGTCCAGGTTCAGCTTATTCGCGTTCTGCGAATAAAACAAATGGACCTCACTGTCCTTCGGCAGTGTATTCATGCCCTGAAGCCCCGCCTCATGAACATTTTCATAGTCAACAAAGTAAAATATTTTTTTACCCATAGATCCTCCAATCTTTTTCACGACGACGTTATTCTACCATGCCGTCCGTAAAAAATCTACCGGAACACGCGGGAAATATCCGGCCAAAAAAAATTAAAAAAATTGCAAAAAAAGCGCTTGACTTTCGCGCTTTAAAGATTTAAAGTGTCAAAGTAATTGAACGTAGAAAGACCGGTGCATATTCCCAGGCATTACCGGTCCTTTCTGTTTTAAAGAAGGAGTTCTATTATGAAAAACATCATTCGTTCCCTCTGTGCTCTCAGTTTAGCCATTACGCTCTGTGCCTGCGACGCCGGAACCAATCAGAGCTCTGCCCCGGCCGGCAGCTCTGCCGCAGAAGATAAAAACTTTGTTGTCGGTATCTGCCAGCTGATGCAGCATGATGCTCTGGATGCCGCCACCAAGGGCTTCCGCGATGCACTTGAGCAGGCCCTGCCCGGCCGCGTCAGTTTCAAAGAACAGAACGCCTCCGGCGAGCCCGCCAACTGCTCCACGATCGTCAACGGCTTTATTTCCGACAAGGTCGATCTGATCATGGCCAATGCGACGCCTGCACTTACCGCAGCCGCCTCGGCAACCTCCGAAATCCCGATCCTCGGCACCTCAGTCACCGCTTACGGCGTTGCCCTGGATATCGCTGATTTTAACGGAACCGTCGGCGGCAATATTTCCGGAACCTCAGACCTTGCGGACCTTAAGGAACAGGCTGCGATGATCAAGGAATGGTTCCCGGATGCCAGGAATGTCGGCCTTCTTTTCTGTTCCGCCGAAGCAAACTCCCGTTACCAGGTCGATGAAGTCGCTAAAGCACTGACTGAGCTTGGTCTTAACTCCACAGAATTTGCCTTTACCGATACCAACGATCTGGCTGCCGTAACGCAGAACGCTGCGGACAAGAGTGACGTTATCTATATCCCTACCGATAATACCGCTGCCAACAACACGGAATCCATTGCCAATATTCTCCTGCCTGCCGGCGTTCCTGCCGTCTGCGGCGAGGAAGGCATCTGCGCCGGATGCGGTGTCTGCACTCTTTCCATCAGCTACTATGACCTGGGCTTCACCACCGGTCAGATGGCCGCCAGGATCCTGAAAGGCGAGGCGGATATTGCCACCATGCCGGTTGAGTACACCACGGCCACGAAGAAATACAACAAGGCCTTCTGCGAGCAGCTTGGTCTGACCGTGCCGGATGGCTATGAGGCTATCAGCAAGTAAACCCGTTCTCTATCCTTACAATTCCCGGAAAAGCAGGCTGAATGTGCCTGCTCTTTCCCTTGTATGAGGTGCATTTATGACTTTCTTCTCCTCGCTCTTAAGCTCCTTGCCCGGTGCAGCCGCGCAAGGGCTCATCTGGGGTATTATGGCAATCGGCGTTTATCTCACGTTCCGGATCCTGGACGTTGCCGATCTGACTGTGGACGGAACGCTTGCCACCGGCGGCGCTACGGCGGTGATGCTGATCCGGGCAGGGGTCGACCACCGTCTTGCTCTGCTTGTGGCCTTCGCTGTCGGCCTGATCTGCGGTCTTTGCACCGGGCTTCTGCACACCCGCTGCGGCATTCCGGCCATCCTTTCCGGGATCCTCACCCAGCTTGCTCTCTATTCCGTCAATCTCAGGATCATGGGCAACAAAGCCAATCAAGCTCTCAGCGTTGACAAGTATCCGCTGACGGTCTCCCAGCGCTTTGTGCGCGAGCTTTCGCTTAAGAATCCGCTGCCGCTCCTCCTGATCATCACGGTATGCGTCATTGCTCTGCTTTACTGGTTCTTCGGTACAGAAAAGGGCTCTTCCATCCGTGCAACCGGTGCCAATCCGGCCATGGCCAGGGCTCAGGGCATCGATACGAGAGCCTGCAATGTTTTAGGCCTCATGCTTTCCAACGGACTGGTTGCCTTCTCCGGCGCGCTCTTAGCCCAGTACCAGGGCTCTTCCGACATCAATATGGGACGCGGCAGCATCGTCATCGGCCTTGCCGCCGTCATTATCGGTGAAGTCATTTTCGGAAAGCTCTTCGTCAACTTCGCCCTGAAGCTCCTTGCCGTATCCTTCGGCGCCATCATTTATTACTTTGTCCTGCAGATCGTGCTGCAGCTTGGCCTGAACACCAACGATCTGAAACTGATCACTGCGGCTATCGTTGCCCTGTTCCTGGCTGTTCCCTACTGGAAAAGCCGGATACACAGGCAGAATCATAAAACGGCCGGTGCCGCCAAAGGAGGGACATCATGCTGAAGCTTGAGCATCTCTGTAAAACCTTCAATCCCGGTACCGTCAATGAAAAGAAAGCCCTGTCAGATCTGAATCTGCATCTTGCCGAAGGGGACTTTCTGACCGTTATCGGAGGAAACGGTGCCGGAAAATCCACTATGCTGAACGCGGTTGCGGGAACGTTTCCGGTAGATGAAGGCAGGATTCTGATCGGCAGCAATGATGTGACGCGTCTGCCTGAGCATAAGCGGGCCGCCTATATCGGCAGGGTCTTCCAGGATCCCATGATGGGTACGGCGCCAACCATGCAGATCGATGAGAACCTGGCCCTTGCTGCGCGCAGAGGCGCTAGGCGCGGGCTGAAATGGGGCCTGTCCCGTGAAGAAAAGGAAGTCTACTTTGCCAAGCTGAAGGAACTCGGTCTCGGACTGGAAGACCGTATGACGTCAAAGGTGGGGCTGCTTTCCGGCGGACAGCGCCAGGCCTTAACCCTCCTCATGGCCTCCCTGAAACGGCCCAGGCTTTTACTGCTCGACGAGCACACCGCAGCGCTCGATCCTGCCACAGCCGCGAAGGTTCTGGAAATCTCCGACCGGATCATCCGGGAGAATCATCTTACCTGCATGATGATCACCCACAATATGCGCGATGCCATCACCTACGGCAACCGCCTTATCATGATGAACGAGGGACGAATCATCCTGGACATAGCCGGAGAGGAAAAAAAGCAGTTGACCAAACGGGATCTGCTGGATCGTTTTGCTGCTCTCGCCGGTACGCAGGAAGAAACCGACGCCGTCCTGCTCTCCTAAGCTGCAAGTCTGTATCGGAAAAGCCCGGAGCTCTCACATGGAGTTCCGGGCTTTTTTCTCTGTGTTTGGCCAAATGTTCCGGTTCAGTTTGCGTCAGGTCTGATTCTCCTCTCTGTCTGTGCCTTTATATTCCAGGCAGAGCATGGTCAGATCATCATACTGCGGGGCTTCTCCCACATATCCCCGGACTTCTGCCGCAACCGCTTCCAGGATCGCTTCCGGGCTTTCATTCTCTGTCCTGCGCAGGACCTGCAGCAGGCGGTCCGTTCCGAAAAGCGTTAAGCTTTGATCTCCGGCTTCAGGCACGCCGTCGGTATAGACGAACAATCTTGAGCCGGGCTTTAACTGCCACTCGTATTCCATATAACGTCTGCCGGGCAGACCGCCGAGCACAAAGCCGTGCGGATCCCTCACCAGTTCAAATTCTTCCCCGGGCTGCTTCAGAATCGGATATTCGTGTCCCGCATTGGCCGCGGTAAGCTTTCCGCTCTTCAGATCCAGGATGCCGAGCCAGACCGTGACGAACATATTCTCATGATTGCCCGCACAGATCTGCTCATTTACCTGCGTCAGCGTCTGGGCCGGGCTGAATCCGTTCTGAATGCTGCTCCGGATCATGATCATGGAGCCCATCATGAACAGCGCCGCCGGCACCCCTTTCCCGGAGACATCGGCGATCACCAACGCCAGATGCTCCTCATCGATCAAGAAGAAATCATAGAAGTCTCCGCCGACCTCCTTGGCCGGGGTCATGGAAGCGTAGATGTCAAAATCCTTTCTGTCCGGAAACGCGGGGAAAATGTTCGGCAGCATTCCCGCCTGGATCTTTGTCGCCAGGGACAGCTCCGTGCCGATGCGTTCCTTTTCCGCCGTGATTTTTTGAATATCGCTGACGTATTCTTTCATGCGCCCTGTCAGCGACTGAAAGGCATCCGCAAGAAGTCTGGTTTCATCGTTGCTTCTGACTTCCCAGCTGAAATCCAGATCATCACCGCCTACCCGGCTGACCTTATCGGTCAGTGACTGGATCGGCTTAACGACGCGGTTGGACAGAAGCATTGACGCTAAAAGAGTAATGGCCAGTGCAGCGATAAATACAATCAGGAGCACAAAGACCGCTTTTTTGGCCCGCTCAGCCGCAGAAGTTTCCGACTCTTCCGCAATACGGTCGAGTCCCTGCTGCAGCTGCACTGTCGGCGCATCGACCTCGTCCTTTGCCAGTATGATGAATACCGACCATCCCACCGTTTCCATCGGCGCATAGGCAACGTAGCAGGGCGCGCCGTCAAGGGAAAGCTGTTTGACGCCTTCTTCACCCTGCAGGGCATTGCTCACAAGCTGCTTCAGATCCTCATCGGCCGAGAGACGGAGGTCATTGCCCCCCTCATTTACCGAAAGGGATCCCTCCTTGAAATTTGAAAAAAGGATCCGGCCCTGATCATTGACAATGCAGATATTTCCTTTATCGCCCAGATCAACGCTTTCAATCAGTGCATTGATGCTGTCAAGATACATGCCTGCACCGGCAACGCCCTTGAATTCTCCGGAATCATAGACCGGCACACCGCACATGATCGCAAGCTGCGGCGTGTGGAGATCCCGGGTAACCGGTGTTAAATACAGCCTGCCCGTCTCCTGCGCGCCCTGATACCAGGCTCTTGTCTTCGCATCGAGGGGCATGATGCGGCCGGCTTCATCAAATTTTTTGGCCGAGATAAAGTCCGCCTGCACCATGATGCCGCTTGCCGACGCAAAATAGGTTGAAGCTATACTCGGATTCTGCAGGTTGATGGCGTATAAGGTTTCCTGGATATTGCCGAGAAGCCTTGCTTCCGCACGTACGGCGCTGTCTTCAGGATCTGTATCAGAGGCAAACAGAAGCTGCAGGGACAGTGTCCCGTCTTTTTCCGCATCCGGCAGCGGGACGTCCCTTTCCGGATAAGTCTCCCGGCTGCCGTAGATTTTTTCCGCCGCAGAAGCAATCATGCTCACAGCCTGCTCAAACTCGTAGAACGTCCGGTCCGCCAAAGCCGCTTTATCCTCTGCCAGCTCCTGCAGGCGCACCCGCGTCAGGGCCTCCATGGAGGAGGATGACATCGAGCGCGAGGTCTGTGTCATCTGCTTATTGGAATCCGCCATTGTTTTTATGGTGCGGTTTGTATTGATGAGGGAGACTGCCCCGACGCAGAACAGGGACAGAAAGACCACGATCATGATAGTCATCGTGATTTTGGTACGGAGAGGACGAAATCTTTGCATCTGCATATTACATTCCCTTGATAGAATAGCCGGCTGCTTTATTTATAGCATGACCAGGCGTACAGTTCCAATAAAAATCCGAAATACAGCCTCATTTCTCATGATTCACCGGATTGACATGGACCATGATGTGCTTGACCTCTGAAAATGTCTGTTCAATATTGTCATGGACTTGCTGCGCGATATCGTGCGCTGCGCGGAGCGTCAAATCTCCATCGGCTGCGATCTCGATGTCCACATAGATTTTCCGGCCGAATTTGCGTGTGCGCAGGCTGTCTACGCGCTCCACGCCGGGCTGCAGGGCGGCACATTCCCGGATCGCGCTTTCCATCTCTGCGTCGCAGGCATGGTCGACCATGTTGTCGACGGCCTCCCGGAAGATATCAACGGCCACCTTCAGAATAAACAGGCAGATCACTATGCTGGCGATGGGCTCCATCACCCTTACACCAAGCAACGCTCCGCCGATACCGATAAGCGCGCCGACGGAGGACAGCGCATCCGAACGATGATGCCAGGCTTCCGCCTTGAGCGCGCTGGAGCGGATCCTTTTCGCATTCACCCAGGTATACCAGAACAGCCCTTCCTTGACAACGATGGACACCACCGCGGCAATCAGGGCGACAAGGCCCGGAGCAGCTTCCGTTTCATAGGAGCGGTTTATCACGGAGGTCACGGCCTCCTTGCCGATTGAAAACCCGGCTGCTGCCAGGATGCCGGCCAGGATAAGCGAAGCAACGCACTCCATCCGCTCATGGCCGTACGGATGGTCCTTATCCGAAGTTTTTTCGGACATCCTGACCCCGACGATCACGATGAGGCTGCCCAGAACGTCCGAGGAGGAATGGATGGCGTCGCTGATCATGGCGCCGGACCGGCCGATCACACCGGCAGCAAACTTAAAGGCAGCAAGCAGCAGATTGATCACCATGCTGACCAGGGAAACCCTTGTCGCTGCCGCTTCAAATGATGTATGCTTCATACTTTTATCCCCTTTTTCTTCATCACGGTTCTCAGAACATACACGGCGCAGAATGCGGAAAGCCACTCTCCTGCCGGCAGTGCAGACGAAAGACCGATCTCGCCGAATAGCCCGTCAAGCAGGAACATCAGCGGGATATACATGATCAGTATCCGGAGACAGGCTAAAAGCAACGGCGCACTGCCGCTGCCCATCGCCTGCATGCTGAAAGACGAATTGTAATTCAAAAACTGAGCCGGAGAGGCAAGCGCCCGGATCCGCAGGAACAGGGCCGCAAAACCGACCGTCTGCAGTGCCGCTGCGGCATCCTTTGACGAGGTATCCAGAAAGACCCGGGAAAACGGTCCGGCAAAAACCAGCAGCAGGATGACCGATGCCGCGGAAATGATCAGGCCTGCCGTTCTCGCCGCCCGCATTGTCTCCTTCATGCGTGCATAATTTCCTGCCGCATAATTGTATGCTACGATCGGCATCATGCCCTGGCAGATGCCGATGTTCACGGCATTGGGGATCCTTTCAATCTTCATGACGATGCCAAGGCCGGCAAGCACCAGGTCGCTGTGTTCGGCGGCCAATCTGTTCGCGCAGACATTGGCAAGATCCAGGAGCCCGAGCTGAACCGCAGAGGGAATGCCGACCGAGAAGATGCTTCTTCGGTTTTCAGGCTTTATGCTGCCTGCACAAGACAGGCTCATGCTGAGCGGGGAACTTGCCCCTGCTTTCCGGTAAACCACAAGCAGATAGAGGCAGGCGCAGACATTGGATAAGGTCGTCGCGATCGCTGCCCCTGTCACCTCCATCCCTTCCGGGAGCAGTACAAACATGAAAAGCGGGTCGAGAATGATATTCAGGATCCCGCCGCCGGAGAGGCCAAGGCTTGCCTGCTTCGAGCAGCCGACATTGCGCAGCAGGTGCGCGAGCACCATGGAAAGCATGGACGGCAGGACACCGATCACGATCACAATGATCGTATAGGCTGAGGCGTAGCCGATCGTTGCCTCGGAAGCCCCCAGAAAACGAAGCAGCGGCCTTAGGAACAGCGCCACAAGCAAGGCATAAAGCGCTGCAGTCACAATGGTTCCATAAAAGGAAAAGCTGCTGACTGTCTTCGCCTCATCCTTTTTGTCCATCCCCAGCAATCTGGCAACAAGACTTCCGCCGCCAATCCCGAACAGATTAGCCACAGCTACTGTCAGCATCACAAGCGTAATGGTAATGGTCGTCGCCGCCATTTTATACGGATCACCGGTTCTGCCGATGTAGAAGGCATCCACCATGTTGTAAATCAGATTGATCAGCTGGCTGATGACTGTCGGCGCGGCCATCGTATAGAGTGCTTTCCCGACCGGCATTTCCGCAAATATTTTTTCTCTGTCTGCAGGACTTAAGTCCGCTTTCCCTGCCATGCCTATTTCCTCTCGTTTCTGAACGGCAAATTTTTTCCTTACATTTCTGTCTTCAGCCGTTCGATTACCTGCAGAATCTCATCCCAGTTATGCACCCGGATCATGCCGTGTGCCTCTGCATCATAGTTCCTGTTATGGGGCGCGGTCATCAGGATTTTCTTGTAATCGCCGCCTTCCAGATTGTGGACGCCGTCGTCGATCAGCACGTCGCCCTTTATCAGCTGCTTGCGGAAGGTGATGATCACCTGGTCCCAGGAAAGGAAGGGGAACCATTTGAAGAGCAGGTCCTCCATCTTTTCCTGCACGGACATGTAAGGGGTTGCCGTAACGATCAGCACCTCGTGGCCGTCATCCATCAGCTTCTTTAAGGCTTCGGGCGCGCCGGGCATCGGCTCCACGTTTTTCCAGAAGCCGGGCTCGAGTGCCGTGCCATAGACCTGCTCCTTCGTAAGGCCGGGATAGGGGAGCGAGATGTCCCATTCCCTGATATCGTCGTAGGCGACCGAGCGCCCGTATTTTTTATTGACCGCATCGAGCCAGGCTTTGAGCAGCTGCTCGATGGTATCATCCATATCAACAAGGATCCTCATCCCTTTCCTCCTGCTTAGCGAAGTATCTTTCTAATGCGCTTTTCATCCGCCTGCGGCATCAGTTCTTTCAGATGCTTCAGGATCCGTTCATAGGACTCCGCAGGATCCCTGCAGTAGACCGTCTCCCGGAAGGAAGGTCCGAAGAAACGCTCCGGCGTGGAATACTGTGCAAGGCCCCAGCCGTATTCGCGGCCGTCTTTGCTCCTTGCATAGACAAAATCGCTGATGAGGACGTAAGCCTGTGCCTGCAGACGCGTGATTACGGTATCAAAGCCCTTCCGGCCGCCTTTGCCGTAGCCGCCGAGCTTTTTCAGCCCGGTCGAGACCGCCGGCGCATTTGCATCCAGCAGCTCGTACAGATCCTTATCCGCGTAGGAGGCAAGGCCGTCGTCAAAACGGGCGTCGAAATCATAGCCGTCCCGGCGGTAGTTCGCAAAATCGGGGAACCACTCCCGGCTGATGAAGGCAGCCCTTTTCTCAAAGAATTTTCCATAGGCACAGCCGCTTTCACGGATCACCGGTCCCTTCCACTCCCATACCGGCCAATCATCGCTTCCTGGAGAATACCAAATCTCGGGAACCGCATGCTCTTCGACGGAAAAGCCGGGGACCGATCCTGCAAACAGCGGAAGAAAGCCGTACGTCTGCACGGCCTTTATCAGATCTTCTTTTGTTCCGATGATAAAATCAAATGCCATAATCTACTTTCTTAACGGGGTGCCGCACTCAGGACAGAATCTCGGGAGCGGTTCCTGCAGCCCCTCCCCGCACGCAGGGCAGAAAGTCCCGCCCTCCTTAGGGGGCTCCGGCTTCTGCAGCGGTTCAGCAGGGTTCGCCGGCCCCATCATCGGTCCAAATGATCCCAGCGGGTTCATGGATCCCATAGGGCCCATCGGTACTCCGGGTCCCCTGTACATCATCGTATTTTCCGGGGCACGCAGGGCGGATCCGGGCACCTCGATCTTGTCCAGCATGTCCTTCCGCGCAAATACCGTCGACGGCATGCTCATGTCGGTGACCATCATCGTCGTGATCAGCATGTCAGGCTTCACCTCGATCCGGGTAAAGCCGCCGAAATCCGATCGCGTCAGGTCCTCCGGCGTCAGCAGGATGATATCCGGCGAAGAGACGTAACTGATCACATGGAAAGCACCGCCGCCCCAGACGCCCCAGGAAAGCCTGTTTCCCTTTACGGTGAGCCTTTTGCTGTTATCCGCTCCCTTTCCGGTCCCGATCCATTCGAACCAGTCTCCCTGCAGTCTGTCCAGGTATTCCTCGTCCCGCAGGATGATGTCGGCAAAGGGATCATGGTCTACCTTGTGGAGAGTGTAGTGCTTATCACCGAGGATCGGATAGTGATACAGCATCCTAAGCTCTCCGTCTTCATAGGCAAGCTCCCCGATCTCGGTCATCATCTCGCCGGTGATCGTCCGGGAGAGCACGGGATCCTTCAGGCTGATGACGGTCCTCTCCCCTCTATCGAGGGCGGCCGCATCGTACGAAATTTCGGTTTCCAGAACGATCTTCCTGTCATAGCTGCGCACGGTCAGCGCATCGTCCCGGAATTCCATATAATAGTGATAGCCTTCTTCCCAGTATCCGTTCAGCTTTTCCGAAAAAGCCATAAGCGCCTCCCTTCTTAACTGCGTGGCCTCATTTACGCTTTATTTCAGATGCCAGAGCTCGCCGTCCGGCATCAGACGGACGTCTCCCGGGAGGACTTCGATAAGCGCTCCCGCAAGGTCTCTTACAACGGTCTCTTCGCGGTAAACGTAATCCTCGCCTTCCCCCTCCTCGTCCCAGCGGTTAAAATAGAGCTTATTATCGTCCCGCAGGAAAAAGCTCTCATGGGGATCCAGGGGAAAGCTTGCCTTTTCCGGCCAGATGATCTCGAACAGTCCGTCGGCGCCGCCCTGTCTTGTGAGCGTGAGCGGGCGCACATGCAGTCTCAGGTTGTAGCAGTCGCGCGCGGCGGAAAGCGGCAGCTCCGCTTTAATCTCTGTTTCGTGCGTTGCGCAGTCAAAGGCATGGATCCTGATCGTTTTTCCGGGGAAATCGACCGCCGGGAAATAGATCATTCCGTCCTCCTGCACGGCTTCGGCAGGATAGAAGCCCTCGCGCTTTTCAAACGGCCGGAAGACCTCGCCTTCCGGGTACCGGATCAGGCAGAAATTCCTGCCCTTCACCGCCCGGTCTTCCTTAAAGAGTTCTTCTGCCTCATACAGATCACCCTGAGCAAAGTCAAGCCCGCAGTACCAGGTCCCGTCTCCGCCCGGGATCTGTTCGATATAAGTAATCCCTCTCGTTTCCAGTTCCTTCATATCTTTGTCCTCGTGATCTTTACAGCTGAAGCAAATCTTTAGCCGGCAAGCCGCCCATCCCCTGCGGCTTGCTGTTTGTTGTTTACAGTATATATTGACACAAAATCAGGATCTCTGCAACGAAAACATCACAAAGCCCCTCCCGCAATCCTTTATCGTCTTCAACCAGTGCAATCACCATTGTTTCTGCTCCTTACCGGCAGGCTTTTCCTTCTTTTTCTATCTTTTCCATCGTATCGGCAAGGATTTCCTTTCGCAGCGCCGTCAGCCAGTCTGAAAAGGCTACAGTATCGAAAGCATATCGTTTGTTCAATTCGTATTCGTTTTCCGCCCAGGTATCCAGGGGCGATTCATTGTGCTGGATCAGTGCCTCCAGCTTATCGAGCGCCTTGTACAGCTTCGCCTCAGGCGTTATCTGAGCATCCATCTCTTCATAGAGCCCGAGCATCTCCTCCGAGACTTCAGGCGGCAGCGTCTTTACCCACCTTCTCAGCAGCGAGTCTTCCGTTTCCCTGTCGTCATCTGTTTTAAGGAAGGTCGGAATGTCTCCGGTAAAACACTCGCCAAGGTCGTGGATCAGACACATGTCCACCACCCGGTCGATATCAATCTCCGGAAACTCTCTGCGCAGCAAAAAGGCCATGAGCGAGATCCGCCAGCTATGCTCGGCGACGCTTTCCGTCCGCCTTTTTGATGTCGTGCAGTGACGCGGCGTATCCTTCAGGCGCTCCGCCACATGCAGAATATTCAAAAATTCTCTCGGGTCCATACCACACCTCCGGGAAATATTCCTGATATATTGCCATTGTGCCATAAAAATGTTCTCCGTGCAATAAAAAAGCGGCCGGGTCCATTCAGACCCGGCCGCTGGCGTTAATCGTTCACTTCTTCTGGAAGTTAATCCGTCACCTTATTTCGCATAGCGATACAGGAACGTGATCATCTGCTCCCGGAGGCAAGGCAGGTCACAGCCGTAGCAAGGAACCTTGAGGCCACTGCCGGACGGCAGACTGCTCGCACTCGTATAGCCGTTGGCAATGCCTGCTCCCGCTGCCCAGGCGATGGACTTAAAGGAGTCGGTGGTCTCTTTGTATACGCCCTTAACATCGGTAAACGATCTGGCACTCTTAAGACCTTTTGCTGAAGGTGTCGGTTTGCCGGCATAGCGCCACAGCATGATCATCGCTTCTCTGCGGGTAATCGAGAGTCCTACACCAAACTTGCCTTTGTTTTCACCGGAAGTATAGCCCTTGATGATGCCCTTATCGTAACCCCAGGCAATTGCCTTTCGAAACGAGGCACTTTGTTTCGATACATCACTGAAGGTTTTGTCCAGGTTCTTCAGCACCGTTGCATTCGGCGTGGGCTGTCCGGCCAGGCGGTACAGGAAAAGGATGAAATCCTGCCTCTGACATTCCATTCCAACGCCGAAGTATTCGAGATCATAACCCCGGGTGATCATCGGTTCGTGGTTCGCGGCCCAGTAAACTGGCGCGAAATAGTACTGGTAGTGCGGATCGTTCTTATCCGAAGAGCCTGCCACATCCCAGAACAGAGTCTGCACTTCGCAGTCCGCCTCATAGTCTCTCAGTTTGACATGGATCGTTGCCTTACCGTACTTGTGAGCTGTCACAAGACCGTTTTCATCAACAGTGGCGATGTTCTCATCGCTGCTGGTCCAGGTGCCCGGAGCAACAACGCCGTTCGGATTGACTAACTGAAGCTGCGCGGTTCCGTTAACCGGAATCGTCACAGAAGTCTTATCCAGGACATAATTCTCGTATTCAGATTCAGGGCTGATGGTAAACTCGGTCTCATATCTACCGCCGAATCCATCCTCTGCCGTAAATTTGTATCTCGACGATTTGGTGATATTCGTAAACGTGTAGCTTAAGGCAGAAACACGCATATCACGTTCTTCTACATAATCGCCGATCTCAATATACTTCAGCCAGGAATAATGCAAATTATCCAGATAGTTGCCGCTCACCTCGAATTCGATCGCAACTTCACCGCCGTAAGGGACAGTATTCTCCGTGCTGCCCTTTGCAAAGCTGACACTGAAATCATTTTCACCTTTGATTGTTGCTTCAACCGTTTTCGTAATTCCGGTGCTATCTGAGACTTCACAGCGTATGATATAAAGCGGATTCATTACAGGAAGTTCTATCGTATTGCTGTCAGCACCTATACTGTACCACAACATGGTTTGTTCATCACCTTCACCTATACGCCAATTAAACCTGAACTCATCCAGATTATACTCACCGGTAAGCTGCACCGTAATCTTTGCCGTGCTTCCCATCGGAACAACTTCCTGGTACTGCAGCTCTGCATCCCAGATGTGGTCTACCTGAACCGTGAAGTTCACCCGGATTGTTGTGCCGTAGCAGTCAGTGACAAGGCAATAATACGCGGCATCATCCAGGATTTCCGAGACTGTTATCCGATCACTGTTTTCTGAAGAATATGAGCCGTATGGACTATACCATTCGAAGGTCATTCCCTCTGCATTGTCAGCGCTGTAGACAACTCTGAGCTCTGCCTCCCCGCCAAACGAAGTCTTGACAACCGCGTTCTCCGCTTCAGCCGTAAAGTGATTCTCTACCGCGCAGCTGAACTGCGCTGTTTCTGTATTGCCGTATTTATCGGTGACGTCCAGATAAATGGTCTTGTAGTAGGTCACATCTTTAGCGGTATAGACCGGACCATCCTCACTCAGGATGACTTTTCCTGCCTGCGTATCGTTTGTTCTTACGCTCTGCAGTGCACTTGTTCCACTGGTTTCACCCATCGTATACCAGACATAGCTCATTTCGCTGGTATCATCTGCAGTGACTTCCGCCGCAAAAGTAACATCAGCGCCGAACGCTACTGTTTCAGGCTCAGGATCCTCGATTTCCAGATGGTTTTCAACCGTTACGTCAAAGATCCGTTCCTCGCTCAGGCCGAACTTATCCGTAATGACTGCCTTGTAGAATCTGTGTTCCGTAACTGTCTGCGTCAGATAAGGGCCTTGCTCCTGCAGTTCGGTCCATGATGTCTCATCCTGATCATTCGTTGTCGTATACCAACGATAGGTAAAGTTCGGGCTGCTTGTTCCATACCAGATCACAACCGGATCCATACTGAGACTTACAGAATCTCCGTAATTCACCTTGCCGTTTTCCGGCAGCATGCTGCTTTCCAGATTCCAGGTCTTATTCGTAACGCGTTCGAAATAAGCCCAGGCTTCCATCCCGAAACGGTCTTTCACACGGCACGAATAGATGGTATTCCTATAGACCTCCACTGCAAACGTTGTCTCGGTGCCTTCCAGCGGCCAGCCATATTCATTGTACCAGGTAACGGTGATTCCCTCGGGATCATCCGCATGGATTACAACTTCAAGAGTCTCTGGCCCTCCCTCTACAAAACGATAGGGATTTACTGCTTCCACGCTCAGGTTGTTCTGACTGCAGACAGCAAAATCCACTTCTTCTTTGCTTCCGAAACGGTCTGTTACTCTGCACAAATAATCCTGTTCCGTGGCTCCGATTTTAGTCACTGTCAGACTGTTGCCCGTGTTATCCAATTCAGTCCATTTAACATTTTCGCTGCCCTTATCAAGCTCAAACCAGCTGTAGCTTAAGCCTTCCATATCATCTGCATAGGCCAGGACCTCAAGTGTTACGCTCTCTCCCTCTGCAACGGCAAATCTCTGCTGATCATTGGCGGCTCTGACCGTCAGGAAATTCTGGACGCTGGCTTCAAAACGCTGAACACGCTCCGAAGCCCCGAAAGGATCCGTTACCAGACAGACCACATATATTTTTCCTGTTATGTTCTTCCATGTGAGAGCAGATGTGGTTTCATTCTCGATCAAGGTCCACTCGCTCCTGTCATCAATAACAGAGAAATCAGGCAGCTGATACCAGGCATAGGTGAACACCGCGGATTTATCTACGTTTTCAAGGCTTACCTCGAAAGTCACGTCTCCGCCATAGCTGACCATGCCATCGTAACTCGGTTTGGTCGTTCCCGTTGCGCTCCAGTCATCAGCCGTTGCAACATTTACACGGAAACTAACCCATATTTCATTTCCGTAATCATCGCTGACTACACAAGAATAGTAACCGCTTTCACGTGTCCGGTAAACCTCCGTGCCGTTTTCTTCAATCACTTCATCATCATGTAACCAGCGGAAGAAAAGGTCCTGATCAGCCTTTTCATATATGACCTTTAGCTCAGCTTCGCCGCAATAGGGTACAGATATGTAATTCTCTTCGGCCCAGGCATTGAGGGTAATGTTATACTCCACAGAAAATGAAACAGAAACTTCATTTCCGTAATCATCATAAACATAACAGACAAATGTTCCACCCTTATCTGTTGTTATAGATGCTTCACTCTTCCCTTCGATCAGTTTGCCATTCCGTTCCCATTTGTAATACACATCCTGGCCTGCTGAATTGCTTACAGACACTTGCAGTGTTACTGACTCACCAAGTTCAGGATAAAACCAGGATCCACCGTCTGCATAGGCGTCTAACGGCATATACGACAAATAGACTTCATAGGTAACCTCTGCATAGTTGTCATAATCATCCCGTATTTCAACCGTATATCTTCCCGGTTTCACCGTTTCGTAGAAAGGTCCGGTCACGTCTTCCATCAGCGTCATGTGACTGCCTGAGTTGTTCCCGTGATACCATGTATACCTCAGGTTTTCACTGTTTGTGAAGAGAACCGGCTGCAGAGTGGCTGTCTCACTCTCTCCCAGATATATGGTATTCTCGCTTTCCATATCCAGGAAGAGATAGTGTTCTGCCTTTGTTAAAATGACCGGACAGTCTCTACTTGAATTAGGGCGGACTTCAAACAAATACTGACGTCCTTTCACCAGTTTTGCCTTAATGATAAAGTTTAAACCATCTCCGCTGTCATCATCAAAACCGATATTGTTCATACTAGACTCGTCTATCTCGTAAAGGGAACAATTCGGATCAATGCCTGTGACATTGGATGCAAAGCTGGAGGCAAAGGTTTCTTCCGGCGTGAAAATAAAGTAAGCCGTATCACCTCCACTGATAATTGTCTCTTCATCCAGTCTCAGTTCTGTCAGGTTCTTGTAAACACTGATTGTAAAACTGAATTCACGTTCCTGATAATCATCAGCAACCGTACAGTAAGCATAATAAGTGACCCCATTCCATTGTGCATTCACCTGAAACGCAACAGTGTCGCTGTCTTCCAGAGTCGGCAAACTTTCTCCATAATTATCGCAAGCTAAGCGCCACTGATACCTCACATCCCCCAGAAGGGAAGAAGCTTCAATCGTCAGACTAATAGTATCTCCGCTCTTTGCGACCATGTAGCCCGGGCTGGAAGTAGCTGCACTAAGGGTGTCCCCTTCAATGTCATAATATACATAGAAGTTAACAGGCTCCTCATTGCCATAATCGTCCGTAACATAACAGGAATAACTGCCTACTTTGCTGGCAGTATACGAACTTTTCGTTGCGCCTTCGATCAGCTCTTCATTCCGATACCATTCATAATAGATATCCTGACCGGCAGACTCTTTGATTACAACTTTAAGCTCTGCTGATCCTCCTATTTTTATGCCTAAGTTATCCCCTCCCGCACTCCAGTCTGCAGAAGCACTTAAAGGCATATAAGCTAAGCGCACATAGAATTCAGCACTTACTGTATTTCCATTTTCATCCGAAACATAACAGTAATAGATCCCCGGCTTATTGGTTGTATAAGAAGGGCCTGTTACATCATCTAACTGTACCTGATGCTCATATTTAAGGTTGGTTTTCTCCCAGCGGTAGCTAAGTTCCGTGCTGTCCGTTGCAACAGAGACTTCCAGTTCAGCATTTTCACCTTTTTCAAGATCTAAATACTGCTCATGGGGAATATCCAGAACCAAATAGTGTTCTGCAGTCTTTAACTTGACAGGAATATCGTCTGTATCGCCCCAGTTGCTCCAAATCGCAAAGACATAGGTCTGACCTGCAGTCAGTTTTTCTGTCAGATTGAAATTCCACCCATCTTCATTGTCACTATAGGCTGTACTCTCGATGTCCCCATCAGTAAATGCCCATAATTCGCAGCAAGGGTCATTGTCTGCGCTTGACGAGGAAATAAAAGAATAGACGCCTGTTTCTTCCGGAACAAATTTGAAAAATGACCGGAGTCCGTCCCCTCTTGCCATGAATTCTTCATTCTCAGTCAGCTCTGTCAGATTGCTCAGAACTCGTATTGTGAAGTTGATGGTCTTGGACGTATATCCATCCGAAACGACACACTGGACAGAAGTATCTGAATAGTTCTCGGAAGTGTTGTATACACTTAGCTGTGCCTCTCCGGTTTCGTAAGGAAGAGTGGTCCACTCCCCATCATCCTCTGCATACTTACTCCATGCATACTGGAGATCACCGTATGAGGAAGCAACATCTACTTTCAGTGTTACTGTGCTTCCGTCAACTGCGGGAAGGTATTTGGGACTGGTGGAACTGATTTCAATAGTGTCAGCCCAGACATTAAAATAAATGCTTTGTGATCCGTCGTACTTATCTCTTACCACAAGCTCAAATTGCTGCTGTTCTGTAGTCCCTTCTACAGTAAGTTCCGCAGAATCTTCTTCCAGATCGATCCAGCCTTCTGACTGTGTCCATCGCCGCCAGTGGCAGGTCAGCCCTTCCATATCTTTCGCCCTGACAATAGCCTTTAAGAGGACACTTTCGCCAGGTGCAACATAATAATCTGTTTTATCCGCTATAACAGATAGATAGTTATTTATTCTGAGTTGCACAAACACATTTCTGTAGATTCCGTATTGATCCATCACCTGGCAGTAGTAATCTACTTTTTCGGAAAAGATCGTCGTGTATTCAGCTGCCGTTGCACCTTCTATCAGGGTCCATGATTCTGTCTCCGTATCCATGTAATACCACTGATAGCTGAACTGCAGGTCAGCATCCGGATCATCTGAGCTGACACTTACGCTCATGGTAACACTATCCCCATAAGAAAGATCTGTAGGATCTTGATTGATATAGGGATTCCAAGACGGGGTCTGAATGACTTCTACCGTATAAACCGCTTCATTACCATATTCATCATAAACGCGGCAGGTATATATTCCATCGTCGTATACATATATCTCTGAATTGTACTCGCCCTCCAGAATTTCACCATCGCGCGCCCATTCGTAGAATAACGGCTGCGAGAGACAGTCTATCGGAACAGATAAATAAGCTGAATTCCCGTCCCAGTGATACACTATTTCATCGTCATTAACAATATCGATATGCAGTGAAGCAACTTCAACCCCGATCGTCAGAGGCAGATCCGGATAATAAGAGTTGAATCCCACCTCAATCTCATAGTTTTCTCCGGCTGTCAGTTGGGTGTACAAATATGCCCCGCCACCGTCGCCGGCTGCATTTTCTATCTGTGTTCCGTTCTGATCATAAATACGAAGGAACACTTCTGTTTCAGCACTTTCACTGCAATAATAATTAAACTGATACCCGGTCGGGTTCACCGCGGTAAAGCGCAGGCGAGCGCTTTCTCCGGGAGTGACAATTTGCACTTCTGAAGCTGTCCCCTCTACGAGTTCAGGAAGCTCCTCGTTGTCATCTGCCTGTTCTTCGGCAGGATCCGCAGCATCTTCCGTAGGTTCCTCAGAAGGTTCGGTAACCTCTTCCGTAGGTTCTTCGGTGGGTTCAGTTTCTGCCGGCTCTGTGATTTCCTCGGTCGGTTCCGCAGCCGGTTCGGTTTCGACAGGTTCTTCCGCCGGTTCCGTCTCAGCAGGCTCGGTAGCCTCTTCTGTGGGCTCCTCTGCCGGCTCTGTGACTTCCTCAGTCGCCTCCTCCGCCGGTTCCGTTTCGGCCGGTTCCGTCACTTCCTCAGTCGGCTCCTGGGCAGGCTCGGTATCCTCCGCAGGAGCTTCGTCGGTCACTTCTTCTGCAGGGTCGGTCTCATCAGGGTTCTCTTCGATCGATTCTGCGGCCGGTTCTGTTTCGTTCGTTACTTCTGTCTCGTTCTGCACTTCCTGGGTCTGGTCTGCCTGGTCAAAGCCCTCTGCTTTGACCGCAGGCGATACCGTATTCAGGGCCAGAACCACGGCCAAAAACAGGGCCAGATATCTGCCCCAGCTGCCACGACTCCACAACTTACTCATTCCTTGGTACCTCATTGTTTAATTTTTCGCATGGCGAAATATACTATTTACAGTATATTAAAAAACAGCCTTAAAGTCCATATTACAGGAATGCCGATTCGACACATAAAACGGTCAAATCGGCATATCAAAAAACACAGCACCCCTTCGAGTACTGTGTTTTGAATGTCTGTTAATTAAAATGAACACCGGACACAATTATCCTTTAAATTCACGGACCATTTTATAATCGCCTGGCAGATATTTGATATACAGTTCCTCACCTTCTGTATGCTCGGGTTTCAGCGTCCGTGCCATTACGGCTTCCCGCGCCGTGCCGTCCCGATCGGTGAATGTGACGTATGTCAGGTACGAAGTACTCGCCGATTCCACATCCCGGTCTTCTTCGACCCGGGAGACAACGGCATCCGCCACTAAGCCTTCTCTGTCGATTTTCTTCGCTTTCTTCAGCATTCTGACAACCGCGATCACGAAAATACATAACCCCACAGCTGCCAGTAACAGCTCCATATGCTGTGCAAGAAATTCCTTCATTTCTCCCCCTTTATTTATCATACATTGCCGGCAATGCTGCGAGCTCGAATTCTTCGCAGACCAGCTTCATTGTTTCATCAAATGCAAGGCCGATAGCCGATAGCTCTTCCGTAAAGAATTCCTCATGGACCGCTCGCCAGTACTTTAAGGAGCGATCTCCCTCGCCCTCCTTAAAAGCATGTTCCGCGCTCACCTCGTTAAAGGGTGTAATACACACCTTCGTGGTTTTGATGATGCATACGGCATTCTCCTCAGAATCCAGGATCACACTGTAATCCCCTGCTTCAGGGATCCGCTCCTCCTCCGCTTCATACAGTATTAAGGCTGAGCAGGTTGCGGTTTTGATTCCCCGGATGACCAGCTCTGCCAGTTTGTCCGGAGCTCCGCCAAAGGCCCAGGCTTCATAGCGGCCTTTCAGCCCTGAGTTCTTCCACATTTCTTCTGCGGTCATCTCATCCTCCTCTTCCCTGTGTTTTCTGCGCATAGATTGTGCACGATACATCACTGCCGTTCGCGTTACTGTTTTCAATGATATCTCGCGACGCCTGTTTTATTCACCAGAGCTTCAAACCGGTGATATACAGGGTCAGGATCGCAATAAGGCCGACGGTCCAGGCGATGGCGCGGCGGGTCAGATAGAAATCCGTCGGCTGCGCATCTTCTGCCCCGCGCACCGTCCGTCTGACATCCCAGCGAAAGATCTCATCGGCATACAGTACGGACAGTGCCGTGATAAATGAGCACAGCAGTCCGAGGAACCAGAAGCCCGCATGTCCTCTATGCGTAAGATTGGGTCCGTACATCATTGAAACGATCGTATAAACACTCGGTTCATACGCATCAAAGACCTGACCTCTTTCGTCCTTGACCAGCCCGGTCCCTGTGCTGATCCTTATTTCCTGATACGGAGTTCCGTCTTCCCATTCCAGGTGATAATAATAGCCTTCCTCATATGAGTGTTTCTCCATTCCGCCCCGGAAGATGACTGTCTCTCCCCGGCGGATCTCTATGCCGGTCAGCGACTTATTTAACGTCCGTACGGCCGAAGGATCTTCTTTCACGGTATAAGGGCCGTAAGTCTTGTCGCCCCGGCGGCATTCCACGCTTTTATCGGGATGTACCGTAAAGCTTACCTTTCGGCCTTCGGCCACGCCCGACCAGACCGTGTTTCCGTTTTCCTGTGACGGAAAGAGCAGGCCGTCGTAATATTGATACCCTTCCCGTCTGATCGTATGGATGTACAGCAGACCGAAGCCTGCCGCCATGACGACAAGAGCAATCAAGATGAATTTCTGAAACCCGCTCATACGACTAAATCTTTCCTTCATGATGCTCTCTCTATTGGTTTTTTATTATTTATATCATATTCAACCGAACATTTCCATCGGTTCGGAAGCTTTCCCAAAGAAAAGGGGGCCGGCTTCGGCCCTGTGCAGGCGGAAACCGGTCCCTATAGATTTGGAAAATGCTTATTCCGTTTTATTTCTTCTCCTGGTCAAAGGTCTTCTTGGCCTCTTCCCAGCCGGCCTTCAGGCTCTTCCACGCGGCAGCGGCAACGTCCTTCAAGTCTTCCGCCTTGTCGGCCACGATGGCGCTGTACTTGTCGGCAGCTTCCTTAAGGGCGGTCTTCGCAGACTCAACCTTCTCGTTCAGTTCGGCTTCGTCGATGGCCTCCTTGACGGCGGTCTTTGCCGCTTCCACCTTTTCCTTCAGGTCGGGCTGCTTCGCGGCGGCTTCGCTTTCTCTGGCGATCGCGGCCTGCGCAGCGGCAAGGCGGGCGATCGGCACGCGGAACGGCGAGCAG
>DJYD01000050.1:0-1559 GCA_002449955.1 Lachnospiraceae bacterium UBA6987 | reverse complement strand
TCGCCGCAGATGCCGCAGTGGAGCTTCGGATTGACGGGTCTGCCGAGTTCGATGGCCATCTTCATCAGCTTGCCGACGCCGGTCTGGTCCAGACGGGCAAACGGATCGTTCTCGAGGATCTTGGCGTCATAGTACGCACCCAGGAACTTGCCGGCGTCGTCACGGCTGAAGCCGTAGGTCATCTGGGTCAGGTCGTTTGTGCCGAAGCAGAAGAAATCGGCCTGGGAGGCGATCTCATCGGCGGTCAGGCAGGCGCGCGGGATCTCCATCATGGTACCGACTTCATATTCAAGCGCGATGCCGGCTTCCTTGATCTCGGCGTCCGCGGTGGCTACCACGAAATCCTTCACGTATTTGTATTCCTTGAGCTCGCTGGTTAACGGGATCATGATCTCCGGACGGACCTTCCAGTCGGGATGGTTCTTCTGGACCTTGATGGCGGCGCGGATGATGGCCTTGGTCTGCATCACGGCGATCTCCGGATAGGTAACCGCAAGGCGCAGTCCGCGGTGGCCCATCATCGGGTTCACTTCGTGCAGGCTCGTGACGATGTTCTTGACGTATTCAAGGCTGTGGCCGGTGCTTTCGGCAAGCAGCTTCATCTCATCTTCGGTCGTAGGCACGAATTCGTGAAGCGGCGGGTCAAGCAGACGGATGTTGACGGGGCAGCCTTCCAGGGCTTCGTAAAGCTGTTCGAAGTCGTTCTGCTGATAAGGCAGGATCTTCGCAAGGGCAACTTCACGGGCTTCCTTGGTCTCGGCGCAGATCATCTCGCGGAAGGCCGCGATACGGTCGGCTTCGAAGAACATGTGCTCGGTACGGGTCAGGCCGATGCCTTCCGCGCCCAGCTCACGGGCCTTCTTCGCATCCTTCGGGGTATCGGCGTTCGTGCGGACCTGGAGCTTTCTGTACTTGTCAGCCAGCTTCATGATGCGTTCGAAATATCCGGAAATGGAGGCGTCGACAGTCTTCAGAATGCCTTCGTAGATGTTGCCGGTGGTGCCGTCGATGGAGATGTAGTCGCCTTCGCGGAAGGTCTTTCCGGCCAGCTCGAACTTCTTGTTCTCTTCATCCATCTTGATGTCGCCGCAGCCGGAGACGCAGCATTCGCCCATGCCGCGGGCAACGACTGCCGCGTGGCTGGTCATGCCGCCGCGGACGGTCAGGATGCCTTCCGCAGCCTTCATGCCGGTAATGTCTTCAGGGGAGGTCTCGAGACGGACCAGGATGACCTTCTCGCCGCGTTCCTTCCAGGCCACGGCGTCATCGGCGGTGAAGACCACCTTGCCGCAGGCTGCGCCGGGGGAAGCGCCGAGACCCTTGCCGAGCGGAGTCGCCGCCTTCAGGGCAGCCGCGTCGAACTGAGGGTGAAGCAGGGTATCCAGGTTGCGGGGGTCGATCATGGCGACCGCCTTCTTCTCGTCGATCATGCCTTCGTCAAGCAGATCGCAGGCGATGCGCAGGGCAGCCGGAGCAGTACGCTTGCCGTTTCTGCACTGCAGCATGTAAAGCTTGCCGTTCTCGACGGTGAATTCCATATCCTGCATGTCGCGGTAGTG
>DJYD01000012.1 GCA_002449955.1 Lachnospiraceae bacterium UBA6987 | reverse complement strand
TCTGCCGAAGCCGAAGCCCTGCGGCGTATGACCGACGGCCGCCAGCTTAAGGCTCCGGATGCTCTTCTTTAATGCCGCCGCCTCCATATAAGCGCCGATGGCCGCGCGGACGCTTTCCTCCTCCGGCGCGCCGAAAACGTAGGCGAAACGGCGGTCTCCGAAATTCCGCAGCGTGTGCGCTGCCGAGTAGGCGCCGGTCAGCGAGTTGAGCTTCAGACGGCCTCCGTCCGCAGCCGGCTCGCGCAGGGTCCAGAGCACCACGGGGCCTTCATAGCGGCGAAGGAGCTCGGCCATGTAGGCGCCGTTTGCGAAGGTGATGTTCTGGAAAATGACCAGATCCGGCTTTAAGGGCGCAAGAAAATCCCGGACCGCGTCCACTGAAAGCAGCGGCGCCTCGGGCACGATGATCTGTCCGTCAAGCGCCTTCAGCAGGCTGACGGAACGCGCAAATTGATCGGCAGCGGTTTCCATGTGATAGGTACCGACGCCGACCGGCAGGTAGACTGTAGTAATAGTGTCCATATTCCCTCTGTAAAAGTCAAATTCTGGTATCATTTTACTTTTGCAGAGGGGTAATGTCAAGAGCGCGGGCGAGAACCTTCGCTGCGCGGGTAAGATCCTTCGCTGCGCGCAGGGTGACAGGGTGCAGACGCCCCTTGACTTTGTGCGCGGCGGAGGCTACACTTAAGCCGCAAATCATTTGTCTGGAGGAAGATCTCTTGAATCCGTCACTTTCGGAACACTGCCTCGATATCCGCTGCGACACGATCCGTGCCATCGGACATCTTGGCGTAGGTCACATCGGCGGCTGTCTGTCCGTCATTGAGCTTTTGACTGTCCTTTACTTTGAAGCCATGCGTATCGATCCGTCGCAGCCGAAAATGAAAGGCCGCGACCGCTTTATCTGCTCCAAGGGCCATGCCGGCCCCGCGGTGTACGCGGCACTTGCAAACCGCGGCTATTTCCCGAAGGAAATGCTGCTGACCTTAAATCAGGGCGGAACGAACCTGCCCTCCCACTGCGACATGAACCGCACGCCCGGCATCGACATGACCACTGGCTCGCTCGGCCAGGGCTTTTCCTGCGCCGTCGGCGCGGCGCTCGGCTCGAAGCTTGAGGAAGACGGCGCCGTTATCTATACGCTGATCGGCGACGGCGAGACGCAGGAAGGCCAGATCTGGGAAGCCGCCATGTTCGCGGCCGCCAAGAAGCTCGACAATCTGATCGCCTTTACCGATTACAATAAACTGCAGATCGACGACACGGTCGCGCGCGTCAACGATATCGCCCCGCTTGAAGACAAGTGGGAAGCCTTCGGCTGGAACGTCATCACCGTGGAAAATGGTAACGACCTTGCCGAAGTATCGGACGCCGTCTCGCTTGCGCGCAGCTTTACGACCACCGGCCGCCCGACCATGGTGATCCTGAATACAAAGAAGGGCTGCGGTGTGCCTGCCGTAGAGGCCATGGGCGCCGGCAACCACAACTGCCCCTTCACCGAAGCTCAGGCAGACGAAGCCATCCGCGCCCTGCGCGAGGCCTTCCGCGCCGGAGCAGATAAGACCGGGGAAGCTCCCCGCGACAGAAAGGAGGCCTGAGCCATGGAAATGAGAGCCGCCTATGCCGAATGCCTGGCAGAAATGATGAAAAACGACCGGCACATCGTGGTGTTAGATGCCGACCTTTCCAAGGCCAGCGGGACCAGAGGCCTGTACGAACGCTTCCCGAAGCAGATGTTTGACTGCGGCATCGCCGAGCAGAACATGACCTCGATCGCCGCGGGCCTCGCGAGCTACGGCTTCACGCCCTGGATCGAAAGCTTTACCCCCTTTGCCACAAGGCGGATCTGCGACCAGATCGCGATCTCCGTTGCCTACGCGGGCATGAACGTCAAGATCACCGGCACCGACCCCGGCATCTCCGCCGAACTGAACGGCGGGACGCACATGAGCATGGAAGATATCGGCGTACTCCGCTCGGTCCCCGGCATGGTGATCGTGGAGCCGGTGGACGAGGTGCAGCTGCGCGCCGCCATGCCGGTGCTGCAGGCCTATCAGGGCCCGGCTTACCTGCGTCTTTTCCGGAAGGAAGCCCCGAAGGTATTCGATGAAGGCTACCGCTTCGAGCTGTTTAAGGCGGATCTGCTGCGGGGCGGCCGCGATCTGACGATCTTTGTGAGCGGCCTGCCCACGGCGGACACCCTTGAAGCTGCAAAGATGCTTGCGGAAGAGGGCATCGAAGCTGAGGTCATTAACGTCCATACAATCAAGCCCATCGACGCGGAGACCGTCCGCGCGTCGGCGCATAGGACCGGTCTCGTGCTGACCGTGGAGAACCACAACGTGATCGGCGGCCTGCACAGTGCCGTGCTCGAAGCGCTTGCCGCAGATCCCGTGCCGGCCTTTGCCGTCGGCGTTCAGGACCGCTTCGGCGAGGTCGGAAAGCTCCCGTACCTGAAGGAAGTCATGGGACTTACCGCGGAAAACATCGCCCGCCGGGCAAAGGATGCGCTGGGAAGGCAATAAGCGTTTACAAAAAGTCAATATGTTTTAACAAAAAGTATATATACAAAAACTAAAAAGGCTTTCACTATTTGTAAAAGCAGGAGGTTCCATATGAAAATCGCACTCGGAAGTGATAAGTCCGGCTTCAGCGCCAAGGAAGCCGTAAAGGCCTGGCTCGCCCAGGAAGGATATGAATTCGAAGACCTCGGCACCACCGATCCCGAGGCACCGCAGCCTTATTTTCAGGTCGCCGCGAAGGTCGCCCCGCTCGTTGCGGACGGCAGCTTTGATCGCGCGGTCCTCATCTGCGGCACCGGCGCCGGCATGTGCATCGTGTCGAACAAGTTCAAGGGCGTCCACGCCGTCGTCTGCGAAAGCCCCTACACCGCGAAAATGGCCCGCGCTATCAACAATGCGAAGGTCCTGTGCATGGGCGGCTGGGTCGTCGGTCCGGAACTGGCCGTCGATATGACGAGGACCTTCCTGAACACGGAATGGTGCCAGGATCTCGAAGACTGGCGCGCCGCCAACATGCACCGCTTTGCCGGTGAGGTGGCAGCCATCGAGGACGCGAACTATGGGAAATGATTTCTTCTATGCCCAGCCGGTGAAGATCTGGTTCGGAGACGGCTGCTTCGAACGTCTGGGGGAGGTTCTTGATGAGCTTAAGGTCCGCCGCGCCGTTCTCGTCTGCGGCAGACACTTTGCCGGGGAAGCGCAGCTGCTGAAAGAGAAGCTTCCTGCCATCTGTGCGATTTTCTCTGCCGTTGAGCCGAACCCGCAGCTTTCCGGTGTTGCCGAAACGGCCAGACTTGCCCGGGACTGTCAGGCGGATGCCGTCATCGGCATCGGTGGCGGCAGCGCTATGGATACGGCAAAGTATGCCGCAGCAATCGCCCCCGGAGACGCGGAGGCTGAGCAATATTACCACGGAGCGCTTCCGCTTCCTGAAAAGGCACTTTCCATTATCTGTGTCCCGACCACAGCCGGCACCGGCAGCGAGGTCACGCAGGTATCCGTAATCAGCAACGGCAGCGAAAAGCGCACCACGAACCATCCTTCCTTCATGCCGAAGGCCGCGGTCGTGGATCCTCTGCTGACCCTTAGCGTCTCGCCGTATACCACCATGATCACTGGCCTGGATGCCATGGCACATGCCCTGGAGGGCTGCTGGAGCAGGAATCATCAGCCGATCACGGATCTTCTGGCTGCCGAAGCCGTCCGCCTGATCCTGGAAAATCTCGATACAGCGTACCGTGACGGAGCTGCAAAGGAGGCCCGCGCAGCACTGTCCTATGCCTCTCTTTTAGCCGGTCTCTCCTTTGCCCTGCCGAAGACCGCCGGCTGCCATGCCTGCAGCTATCCTTTGAGCGAGAACTGGCATCTGCCGCACGGCGAAGCCTGCGCCTTCACGCTGGACAGTTTCGTACGCATCAATGCCGATGACCGCCTGGAGACGCTTTGCCGCAAGGCCGGCCTCTCCGGAACAAAGGCTTTGGCGGACCGGATCCGCGCCTTCAAGCAGGAAGCAGGCCTGAAAACGCGCCTTGCAGATCTCGGGGAAGTGGATATCCCCGCCCTTGCCTCAGCCTGCGCCGTGCATCCCCTGATGCAGAACAACCCCGTCCGCATGGACGAGGCCGCTCTTGAAAAAATGTTTGAGGCCCTCGCGTAAGGCGGCTCTTCCGGTATCCGTGTTCGCAGAAGAACTGTTTCCCGAGAGCCGGCTCCTGCGCCGGCCGGCACAAAAAGAAGACGGTGAAGGAGGCACTTCGTCAGGAAGTGCCTCCTTCCCTTTAAAAGTAGGGTAATTGACCACGCGGGTCAGCAATGGTACAATGATGAAAACAAATCGGGATTTTTGAGGGCAAAAATGGAAATCAAAGAATACAAAAACTACAAGGAAGCGGAGATTCGACAGCTTTATACCGAAGTTGGCTGGACTGCATATACGGAAAACATGCCTGCATTGGAGCAGGGATATAAAAACTCAATGTTGGTCCTGGCGGCGTATGAAGACGATGAACTGCTAGGAATCATCAGAGCTGTTGGCGATGGATTTACCATTGTTTTTATTCAGGATATTTTGGTGTTCCCTGAAAAACAGCGCCAAGGTGTTGGTACTGCCCTGCTGAAAGCTGTGCTTGAAAGATATCCCAATGTGCGGCAAATAGAGCTGGCAAC
>DJYD01000003.1 GCA_002449955.1 Lachnospiraceae bacterium UBA6987 | reverse complement strand
GCCAGCCCCTTTATCACGACGGTGATCAGCGCCGCACCGGAGCCGTAGATTGGGAGCCACGGGCCGGTCAGAAAGCCGCGGTTGATGAAACGGTGAAACTGAAAGTACTTCAGTGTGACCTCGATGCACCAGCCAAGGAAAGCATAGGCAAAAAACAGCAATATCAAGTTTATCAGGCGGTCAGTCGCCATTCTCCAAAACTCCTCTGAATTCTATATTAGGCTGCTGCAGCCTGTATATCTTAGTATGATTCGCCCGTTTCCCATTTGCTGATTGCCTGAGAGGAAATGTGCAGATAATCCGCAAGCTCCTCCTGGGTCGCATGCTTTTCTTTTCGCAGCGATCTGTTTTTTTCCTCCGATATTCATACGATTTCTCCTTATTTGTATTCTCAGAACCGGTTCGACCATATTATACAGGCCCGGAATAAAGAAATCCATATGAAATCAAGCGGGAAAAAATCAAACTCTGGTTGTAAAACGTTTTCATGATTCCTGTTGAAAATCCCGAGGGAGGAACTTCCTTACGAATTGCCTCCCCCACGGGCTCTCTTTTTTCGCGGAGAAGGAGGGATTAAGCGAGCTTTGCGAGCGCTGCTTCCTGGATTCGCTATGCGAAGACAAGATGATGCAGCAGTGCGAAGATAAGAAGGATCCCCACCCTGCGACTCGCGGCTAAAGCCGCTCGCATGCATAAGTTCCGGTAGCTGCGTTTCTTCGCTCCGCTCGAAGCCGCAGGCCGTCACTTTGCTCTGCATAAGTTCCGGCAGCTGCGTTTCTTCACTTCGCTCGAAGCCGCAGGCCGTCACTTTGCTCTGCATAAGTTCCGGCAGCTGCGTTTCTTCACTTCGCTTGAAGCCGCAGGCCGTCACTTATCGCGCCTCCGGCGCTCGGGTTATCAACCTTTTTTTCGCGGAGAAGGAGGGATTAAGCGAGCTTTGCGAGCGCTGCTTCCTGGATTCGCTATGCGAAGACAGGAAGATGCAGCAGTGCGAAGCACTGCTTTCAAAGCCCGACTCTCCCTCACGAAAACCCATTCCAAAAGTAAAACCCGTGGACGATTCCACGGGCTTTCGTGAGCGGAGAAGGAGGGATTTGAATCCTACGACTCGCGGCTAAAGCCGCTCGCATGCATAAGTTCCGGCAGCTGCGTTTCTTCGCTTCGCTCGAAGCCGCAGGCCGTCACTTTGCTCTGCATAAGTTCCGGCAGCTGCGTTTCTTCACTTCGCTTGAAGCCGCAGGCCGTCACTTATCGCGCCTCCGGCGCTCGGGACTGTGTCCCGTTTTTCCGCGAAAAAAGAGAGCCTCACGGGCTCTCTTTTTTCGCGGAGAAGGAGGGATTTGAACCCTCGCGCCGGTTCACCCGACCTACACCCTTAGCAGGGGCGCCTCTTCGGCCTCTTGAGTACTTCTCCGAATGTGTATTTCTTATGTGGCGCAGGGACATCACGCCTGACGCACGGATGATTATACAATACTCTCCAAGAGCTTGTCAATCGTTTTTTCTTGAAATCAAAGACCCCCAGCACGAGGCCGGGGGCATTTTTATCCCTTACGAGATATGCTCAGAGCTGAAGATTATTCGAAGATCTTCAGTTCCTTGAAGCTGGTTTCAACGCCATCGATGAACTTGGTAAAGTCATCGCCGAACAGCATGTGAATGCCCATGCCCTGTTCCTTCGCATCCTTCTGGAAATCAGGATCAGCTTCGGTCTTCTTCAGCGCTTCAACGATTTTGGCCAGGACAGCAGCATCCAGCTTGCCGGTGGCAACCAGGCCACGGTCGGAGGAGCTGTACAGACCCTTCAGTTCTTCGATACCAAGCTCGTCAATGATGGGAGCATTGGGCATCAGTTCCTGCTTGTTGGCGTCAAACACGGCAAGGACGCGGATGGAGTCGGTCTGGCCGGTGGATTCGTAGGTCTTGAAGTAGTTGGAGACGTTGCAGGCCTGAGCATCGACTTCGCCGTTCAGCAGAAGGTTCTTGGCTTCAGCATCGTTCTCGTTGCCGCCAGGGATCAGATCCTTGTCGGTAACGCCAATGGCACGACCGATCAGACGGACAAGCGTGTCATCATCGGAACCCTTGGCACCACCGGTGGAGATGGTTACCTTGGTACCAGCCTTGACAGCATCAAGCAGATCGTTCAGGGTCTTGTAAGGGCTGTCTTCCTTGACCACGATGATGCCGGGGTCATGGACGATGTTCGCGATGTTGGTGAAATCACGATAGGTCACGCCCTTCACGTTGTCCTTCTTGGAAGGATCCAGATAGCCGCCGACCTGGCCGGGATAGTTCGCAAAGCCAAGCGTATAGCCATCGCCTTTGGCGCTGAGGATCTGATGATAACCGACCCAGTTGGCACCGCCTTCAACGTTGTTGACACTGACTTCCACGCCGAGGTACTTCTTCAGGTAGGTAGCCGTCAGACGAGCGGAAAGGTCCATGGCACCACCGGCCTTGAAAGGCACGATGATTTCGATGTTTCCCTTCGGCCAAGCAGCTGCTTCACCGGAAGCACCGGAGCTGGCGGGGGTATCACCGCCGCAGGCAGCAAGGCTGAGAATCATGGCCAGCGAAAGGATGATCGCAGCAAGTTTCTTCATTGTTTTTCTTCCTCCTTAAATATTTGGATGGTATTTTCGTAGGGATCCTACCCCTTACTATATACCTCTAGGAACGATTTTTCAAGTACTTCTTATTACCCTGCCGATCAGATGTCTTCAGCCGCATCGATGTGGCCGTGCTTCTTCTCGTAGGACTTGCTGATCGCCTTGGAAACTAACGGAGCAAACAGCGCCAGCACGATCAGGATAATGAAGAAGATGCTGAGCGGGCGAGTCGGGATGTACTGCCAGAAGGACAGATCCTTCTTCATGGCAACACGGGTGCCCTGATACATGTATTTGTCGGACATCGGTCCCAGAATCAGTGCCAGCACGACCGGAGCGGTCGGGATGCCGTATTTCCTGAAGAAGAAGCCGATCAGACCGAAGGCAACAGCCACGTAGACGTCCGTGATGTTCCGGGATGCCGCATAGGAACCCAGCAGGGACAGAACAGCGATGCAGGGGATAAGAAGCGGGATCGGGACCTTGGAGACCATGGTCAGATAACGTCCGGCAGCCCAGCCGACAAGGCCCATGAGGATGTTGGCGGCAAGGAAGCCGAGGATCACGCAGTAGGTGATGTCGGCATATTTGCTGAACAGCTCGAAGCCCGGAGCCAGACCGTGAATGGTCAGGCCGCCCATCAGAACGGCGGCAGTAGAGCTGCCGGGGATACCAAGGGTCAGCAGCGGGATCAGAGCACCGCCGGTAACCGCATTGTTCGCAGATTCGGGCGCCGCAACGCCTTCCACAATACCGGTACCGAACAGTTCGGGGTGCTTGGACTGGCTCTTCGCAATATTCAGGCCGACCCAGGAGGCGATGTCGCCGCCGGCGCCGGGCAGGATACCGATGAACACGCCGACGACGGAGCATTCAAGGATCAGCGGGATCAGATGGACAAATTCCTTACCGGTCGGCAGGAAGCGGCCGCTGATCTTCACGACTTCTTTCTTCACTGCTTCTTTGCCGCGTTCATCTGCCTGGATCATAACCTGGGAAACAGAGAACAGACCGATCATGGCCGGAATCAGGCTGATGCCGCCCAGCAGACCGGTGACGCCGAACGTGTAGCGGGCGGAGCCGTCAGCAGCAAGGCCGACCAGACCGACGACCAGACCGAAGGTACCTGCAATCAGGCCCTTGACCATGTTGTCACCCGCAAGGGAGGCGATCAGGGTCAGGCCGAAAACGGCGATAAGGAAATATTCGGTAGAACCGAAGTTCAGGGACAGTCTTGCCAGAGGCGGAGCAATCAGCAGCAGTGCGATAGCACTGATGACGCCGCCGATAACGGACGAGGTCGTGGAAATACCGATCGCGTGGAGCGATTCACCCTTCTGCGCCATGGGATAGCCGTCAAGGCAGGTCGCCGCGGAAGACGGCGTGCCGGGCGTATGGATCAGAATGGCGGAAATGGAACCACCGTACACCGCGGCGGTGTAGATAGCTGCCAGCATCAGGATGGCGGCCGAAGGACGCATGCCGTAAGTTACGGGGATTAACAGCGCGATACCCATCGTAGCGGACAGGCCGGGAAGAGCGCCGATGATCATGCCGCCGACAACACCGATCAAAAGGCCGAGAGCGGAAGACCATGTAAACAGTTCAGATAATGCACCTGCCATATTTTCAAACATAGCGAACCTCCCTCCTTAATACAAAAAGCTCAGGAACGACATGAAATCCGCTCCTTCGGGCAGTCTGACCTTCAGTGAGTATACAAATAATACCCAGACGAAAAGGTTCATACCTATGGTCGTGCAAATAATGGGCAGCGGTCTGCGGTACCCCATGAAAAGCATGCTTACAGGCATAAAGATGAGCGTAGCCGGGAAAAAGCCGATCGTTATCATCATTGCAACATAGACGCAGATGATGACAAACATGAGCATGGGGTTCTTGAATTCCTTCAAGGTGACCTCTTTGCCGGCAGGCTTCTTGGCGTTGATCAGGGTGATTACAAGCAGGATGACGCCCATCAGGAGGAACAGCAGCAGAACGAAACGGGAGAATTGCTTTGATTCATCCGTGAAGTCTGCCGTCTGGACCCACATGAACACACCCAGTGCGATCACACATAAGCTGATCACAAGATCCTGGATTCTTGTTTTGTGCATTATGATTCCTTCCTCTCCTTATTAATACTACACATAACACATAAGCTGCTGCTCATTCTTGTGACTGAAGGAATTGAAGCAACGCGCTGCAGGAATTCTGCACACACGTTTTTTTCTTAAGAATCCAGACACAAAAAATTAACAATAGCAACTCTAATAGTATACCAGCCTTTTCCGATTGTCAAGTTAATTTCTCGCGAATTTTTCTACTCTGCCGACAAGTAGCTTGCTGATTTTGACCTCGATCTTCCCGTTTCCGGCTTAGCGGAGATTTTACTTGTGATTTCGGGTCTGACGCGTTATACTTTCTCTGATTCTCTTCAAGCGAGGTGTGCAATGTTTAAGTATACGGTAAGCAAAGATGATTTTATGGAAATGTCCATATATTTAATGAAACAAAAGAGTGCAAAGCTCTCTTCCAAGATCAAGCTGGTGCTCTTTACCGTTGTACAGATGGCCGTCATTGCGTATCTGATCATCACCGGCACCTCCGTCTCGCCGATCATCCGCATCCTGATGGGCGTCTTTTCTCTGATCTGGGCCGGTCAGACCGTCTTTTCCTATGCCTTTTACGGTCCGCGCGCGAAAATGATGCTCGCCAACCAGCGCGACAGTGACAAGACCGGGGAATTCTGGAAGGAGCACAAACTGGCCTTCCGGGACGGCAAGGTCCATCTGTCCTACGGAGAAAGCAAGGCGGCCATCGAATGTGCCCAGATTACCGGCACGCAGGAGACCGAAAACCTCCTGCTACTCATGAGCGGGAACGGAATCTTCGAGATCGTACCGAAAAAAGTGGCGAATAAGCCCGAATTTAAGGAATTTCTTGACACGATCCGGCAGACGGCCGCAGAAAAGCTGAAGGAAGCGCAGGATAAGCAGCGCAAGAACTCTCTGGAAAACACCTCCTTCAAAGAATACCTGCAGCTTTCCGAAGAAGAAGTGGTCACGCAGCTTGTGCGTATGAAGCGTCTGAGCCTTCTTACCGCCGCCGGCTGGTCAATGGTGACGCTTTTAGTCCTTCTGATCCCGCTTGTGATCCTCGCCCTCAGCATTTATTTCGGCAGCACGCTCTACATCATCGTTGCCGCGGTGTTCCTTCTTCTGATGAACGCCGGAACCCTCATGATCTATACGCCTCTCTATAAAAACGTGGTCAGAAAGCAGCTGCAGCCGGCCGGCGAAGGCGGCTATCTGCTTACCGTGGCCGGAGAGACCGTAAGTCTCTTTACCCGCGAATATCATTTCCGCTACAGACTCGACACGCTGCGCAAGGTCATGGAGAGCAAGGACGGCACCATGTATCTGTTCTTCCCCGAGCAGCAGATGCTCTTTATTCCCGCCTCGGTCAGCGCGGAATTCAAAAAGGCTGTGAACAAGCGCCGCAGCCTTACGGAGATTTCACATATGGAGAAGGATGCTGCCGATGAAAAAGCCGCTTCCGACAAGGCCGACCCGAACAAAAAATGATCGAATAATATCATAATCATGACCACCAGCTAAGCTGG
>DJYD01000001.1 GCA_002449955.1 Lachnospiraceae bacterium UBA6987 | reverse complement strand
AAGAACATGATCACCGGCGCTGCCCAGATGGACGGTGCTATCCTGGTTGTTGCGGCTACCGACGGCGTCATGGCCCAGACCCGTGAGCACGTGCTGCTTGCCCGTCAGGTCGGCGTGCCTTACATCGTTGTTTTCCTGAACAAGTGCGACATGGTCGATGACGAAGAACTGCTTGACCTTGTTGAAATGGAAGTTCGCGAACTGCTTGACGAATATGAGTTCCCGGGCGATGATACCCCGATCATCCGCGGCAGCGCTCTTATGGCCCTGCAGGGCGATGCCAAGTGGCAGGACAAGATCATCGAGCTCATGGAAGCCGTCGACAAGTACATTCCGGATCCGGAACGCGCTACCGACAAGCCTTTCCTGATGCCCGTTGAGGACGTCTTCTCCATCACCGGTCGTGGCACCGTGGCCACCGGCCGTGTGGAACGTGGTGTTGTTCACGTCTCCGATACCGTCGAAATCGTCGGCATCAAGGACGAGAGCCGTCAGGTCGTTGTTACCGGCGTCGAAATGTTCCACAAGCTGCTTGACGAAGGCCAGGCCGGCGACAACATCGGCTGCCTGCTTCGCGGCGTACAGCGTAACGAGATCGAACGTGGCCAGGTTCTTGCGAAACCCGGCACGATCCATCCTCACCACAAATTCGTCGGCCGTATCTACGTGCTGACCAAAGAAGAAGGTGGTCGTCACACTCCTTTCTTCTCCAACTATCGTCCTCAGTTCTATTTCAGAACCACCGACGTTACCGGTACCTGCACCCTTCCGGCCGGCACTGAAATGTGCATGCCCGGCGACCACGTCGAGATCAACGTCGAACTGATCTCCAAGATCGCTATGGAAGAAGGTCTTCGCTTCGCTATCCGTGAAGGCGGCCGCACCGTTGCTTCCGGCACCGTTGTCAAGATCGAGGAATAATCAATCCTTTTAGGGAAACTTAAAACAAAAGCGGAGCTGCTTCATGCAGCTCCGTTTTTGCGTGTACCGCACAGCATAACGCGCTGTGCGGCTTCGTATGAAAGCGTGAAAAAACCCTGCCGGGATCGTGTCCGCGGCAGGGCTTTTTCTTAAATTTGACCGGAATGGTTTATTTCCAGGTTCCTTCAAAGAAGCGGCAGCCGCTGTCGGTAACGGTCTTCCGGTAGGCGGCTTCGTGCTTCGCACGGTCAGGGAAGATCCCGTTGGCATAATTGCTCAGGGTCTTCTGCTCGCCGGCAAATTTGGGTCCGACGGCAGCCAGCACTTCTTCGGCCATGCTGGGACGGATGACCACGATGCCGTCAGGGTCGCCTACGATGATGTCGCCGGGGAAGACGACCTGACCGCAGCAGGCGATGGGAACGTTGATCTCGCCGTAACCGATCTTCCAGGGACCCTGCGGGGTGATGCCCTTTGCATAGACCGGGAAGCCGAGATCGTCAAGCGCGTCGGCGTCACGGATGCAGCCGTCCAGCACGAAGCCGGCAATGCCCTTGCTCTTGGCGTAGTTGAACATGATCTCGCCGCAGAGCGAGCGGCTCATGCAGCCGCTGCCGTCCAGAACGATGACGTCGCCCGGCTGGGCCAGATCCATGGCCAGGTGCAGGAGCGCGTTGTCGCCCTCGGCGACGTGGACCGTCAGCGCGGTGCCGACCAGGTTGGCGCCCTTGGTGTAGCAGCGCAGATCGCCGTACATGTTGAACATGCGGTTCATCATGTCGTTGATGTTGCTGCTGGGGATGCCGCGGAACTTCTCAACGAGCGCGCGGTCGGGGCGGTTGATCTCAGTGAAAATCCTTTTTCCGTAAATGGTCTCAGCCATGATGTTTTTCCTCCAATGACGGTGATGAGCAGGCTCAGCTTGCCTTGCAAAGCTGAGCTCTTTTTGTGTATCCGGAAACCGGTTTTCAGTCCGTGATCACGATCTTTTCGATCACGGGCTGTTCTTCCTTCGGGATGGTGCCGTTCATGTCGGTAGGCTTTGCGTCGGCCGCGATCTTTTTCACGATCTCAATGCCTTCCGTGACGTGACCGAAGGCGGCGTAGTTCCCGTCCAGGTGAGAGGCGTTTCCGAGAACGATGAAGAACTGGGAGCTCGCGCTGTCGGGCTTGCCCGAACGGGCCATGGAGATGGTGCCCTCCACGTGCTTGATGGGATTATCCCAGCCGTTGGCGGAAAACTCACCCTTGATCTTGTCTTTCGACCCGCCGTAGCCGTCGCCCTGCGGATCGCCGCCCTGGATCATGAAGCCGTTCATGATGCGGTGGAAGGTCAGGCCGTCGTAGAAGCCGCTCTGCGCAAGCTTCACGAAGTTGGCTACGGTGATCGGCGCGACGCCCTCGTCGAGTTCCAGCTTAATGGTCCCGTAGTCCTTCACGATGATCTCCGCGTGGCGGAGCTTCTGACCGGGCTGAGCGGGTGAGCTTTTCCCGCAGGAAGCAGTAACAAGGATCAGCAGCAGGGTGCTGATAATTATCATTATTTTTTTCATAATCCTAACTCCTGTCATTTATCTGTACGGGCTTCCCATCTTCCGGCGGCGCCGCAGGGAAGGATGAGGCCGAGCTTCTTTGCTTCTTCGGTGCCGGTCACGGGAAGGCCGATCTCGTCTGAAACAACGCTTCCGCCGAAGCGCTTCTGCAGGGTCTCCTTTAACATATAGGAAAGAACACCCGGCTGCAGGCCGGTCGTGTACGAATTGATGAGGAAGAAGAGCGGCTCGTCCGAAAGGAGCTCTGCGCAGCGGCAAACGAGCGGAAATACCGCGTCTTCGATCTTCCAGATCTCACCCTTCGGGCCGCGGCCGTAGGAGGGCGGGTCCATGATGACAGCTTCGTACTTCTTCTCGCGGCGGATCTCGCGCTCCACGAACTTGCCGCAGTCATCGACCAGCCAGCGGATCTTTGCCTCACCGAGGCCGGAGGCTCTTGCATTTTCCGAAGCCCAGTTCACCATGCCCTTTGCGGCATCCACGTGGGTCACTTCGGCGCCGGCTCTGGCTGAGGCAAGCGTCGCGCCTCCGGTGTAGGCAAAAAGGTTCAGCACGCGGACGGTCTTGCCCTCGGCTTTTCTTGCCGCGATCAGCTTCGAGAACCATTCCCAGTTCGCGGCCTGCTCGGGGAAGAGACCGGTGTGCTTGAATTTGAACGGCTTCAGGCGGAAGGTGAGCTGCAGCGGGTCATAGTGCAGGTCCCATTCGTCGGGCAGGGAGAAGAACTCCCACTCGCCTCCGCCGGAAGAGGAGCGGTGATAGTGCGCGTTCGGCTTCCACCAGCCGGAAAGGCGCTTTTCGCTCTGCCAGATGACCTGCGGGTCCGGCCGCACCAGCTCGTAATTCCCCCAGCGCTCCAGTTTCTCTCCACCGGATGTATCCAGTACTTCATATTCTTTCCATTTATCGGCTAAAAACACTTTGCACCTCCGAAATCCTTTCTATCATAGCAGAGATAAGGGGAAAAAGCTACAGGAACCTTGCCTGCTGTTGGAAAAGCCGACGGCTGTCTTCTGAAGAGGCAGCAAAAAAAAGACCGTGTAAGGGAAGAGGTGAAAGCCTCTTCCTTTTATATCACGGGGAGAACGCATCCGCGGCGAAGGGAAAAAACGTATCCGTGACAAAGGGCTTGCGTTCCCTCGGGAAAGAGTGTATGATGCTGAGGAAGCGCGAAAAGCGCTTCAATCGTCAGTTCGAAACCATCCTGACGTAAAATAAAACTAAGGGAGTGCCTTGCCGCACGGCTCTTTTTCAGCATGGCGGGGCAAAAAGCACAATGAAAAACAAAACTGTACAACGAGTAGTCATGGCGGGCATTATTGCCGCGCTGTATGTGGGACTGGGATTTCTGATCCTGGAACTGGCTTCCGGCGTCATCCAGATCCGCTTTGCGGAAGTGATGACGGTCATGCCGGTCTTTACGGCGGCGGGGATTCCCGGCGTCACGATCGGGTGTTTTCTGTTCAACCTGCTTTCCGGCGCGGTGGTAGGCGACGTGATCTTCGGGACGCTGGCGACCCTTATCGGCGCGGTCGGGACCAGACTGCTGCGGCATAAGAGCCCGTATCTGGCAGTGCTGCCGCCGATCGCAGCGAACACGCTGATCGTTCCGTTCGTTCTGCGCTACTGCTACGGCATGGAGGATGCCATCTGGTTCATGATGCTCACGGTCTGCGCCGGCGAGGTTGTTGCCGCGGGGATCTTAGCGCTTCTGCTGCGGAAGCTGATTGAGAAAAACGAGAAGCAGATCTTCCCTTGGGGCAGAGACTGAAAAGACCGCGTAGCGTGCATCCCGGAGCCCGAAGGCAATCATTAAAAAGAGGGACAATATGTATAAGGTAGATTTTAATCATCCGCAGTGGGCTCATTTCATGGGCATCGGCGGCATCAGCATGAGCAGCCTGGCGCAGTTTCTTTTGTCGCAGGGCTTTAAGGTTACCGGATCGGACGTCAAGGAAAGCAAGAATACCAATCGTCTGAAGGCGCTCGGGGCTGAGATCCTGATCGGCCAGAAGGCGGAAAATATTACAGACGGCATCGATTTCTGCGTGAATACCGCAGCGGTCCATCCGGACAATCCGGAGTATGTCGCCGCGCAGGAAAAGGGCATCCCGATCCTGAACCGGGCGGAGCTGCTCGGGCAGATGATGGCGCACTATCCGGAAAGCTTTGCGATTTCCGGCACGCACGGCAAGACGACCACCACCGGCATGGTGACGGAGATCCTGCTTGCGGCGGACGATGATCCCACGGTCTCCATCGGCGGCCTGCAGGAATCGATCGGCGGGAACCTGCGCATCGGTCATTCGCCCTACTTCGTGGCGGAGGCCTGCGAGTTCACGAACAGCTACCATCATATGTACCCGAAGACGGCGATCATCCTGAATATCCGCGCGGACCATCTGGATTTCTTCCACAACATGGAGAACATCCGCAAGTCCTTCCGCCGCTTTGCCGAAAATGTGGCAGCGGACGGCACACTGATCGTGGAAAGCGACATCGAGGACGTGCATGAGCTGATGGCCGGACTTCCCTGCAAGGTGGTCTATGTGGGCCTGCAGGACGGCGACGATTACCAGGCAAGGAATATCACCTCCACAAAGCTCGGCATCTGCAGCTTTGACTTTGTGCGTCACGGAGAGACGCTCGGCCGCATAAACCTGGACGTTCCCGGAGAGCACAACGTGACGAACGCCCTTGCTGCCGGCGCGGCAGCCATGGAAGAGGGGGTCCCGTTCGAAGCGGTGAAGAAGGGACTTGAGCGCTTTGCCGGCGTCCACCGCCGCTTCGAAAAGCGCGGCATCCTGCGCGAGGACATCGTGGTCATGGACGATTTCGGCCATCACCCGGAGGAGATCGCCGCCACCCTTGCGGTCGCGCGCAAGTATCCCTACAAGCTGACCTGCGTGTTCCAGCCCTACACCTACAGCCGCACCAAGGAGCTCTTCGATGAGTTCGTGGACGTGCTTTCGGGCTTCGACCGCGTGGTGCTTTCGGACATCATGCCGGCCCGTGAGACCGATGATCTGGGGGTCCACTCCTCTCAGCTGCGTGATGCGATCGCGGCGCGGGGCGTTCCCTGCTATTATCTCCCCACTTTCGAGGAAATCGAAAAATTTTTGTTGGAGAATTCCGTCAACGGTGAAATGTTGATAACCATGGGCTGCGGAAACGTTGATTTAGTCGCAGATGCGCTTGTTGCTTCCGACCTATGCACATCATCCACCAGCAAGACGCTTTGATCCGGGTGGAAAACCCGTTTTCGCAAAGCCTTGTGTGATAAGGGTCTCGGGACTTTTCCACATGATTCACATTATGCACAAGGCCGGTCCGCTCCTCTCGGAGCGGACTTTGCACTCTTGCAATCTTTTTCCCTTGTGCTATACTGAAATCCCATAGCGGAGGGAGAACGCCATGAGATTGGAATACTACTATGCGGCGGGGCAGACACTTATCCCCAACGTTTTTATCGATAAATATATGACAGAGGCAAGCGGCGAGTTCGTCAAGGTCTATCTGTGCCTGCTGCGGATGCAGGGGGTGACGGAGATCACGGTGAGCGCGCTGGCGGATAAGCTCGATCTTTCGGAACGAACGGTCAACCGTGCACTGGCCTTCCTGGAGAAATGCCATCTGCTGAAGCTCTTCTACGATGAGCAGGGCAAGATGAGCGGGCTGCGCCTGCTGCCGGGGACAGAGGCTCCGGAGGAGCAGCCGCAGGCGGCGCCTGCCGTTGTGACGGAGAGCGCGAAAAAAGCCGCCCCGAAGAGCCAGGTAAAGCAGGCGGAGACAAAGTTGCCTGCAAAGCCGCAGCCGGAAGCAGCGCAGGAAGAGCAGCCGAAGAAGGCTCAGGGAAAGGCCGGAGCAGACAGTGAACGCCGTCATTATCAGCCGACGGAGGTCAGCAGGCTCTGCGAGCAGGATGCCGAGTTCAATATGCTTGTCAGCGTGGTGGCGCCGGCTTATCTGGAACGGGTGCTGACACACCGGGACAATGAGCTGCTGACCTATCTGTATCATGATCTGCAGCTTCCCGTAGACGTTCTGGAGTACTGCATCGAGCAGTGCGTCGAAAGAAAGCGGGAAGACCGTTCACGGCCGCAGTTCATGCGCTATATTGAGGCGGTTGCCCTGAGCTGGCATGAGGAGGGCGTGCGGAATCTTGAGGAAGCCCGCCAGGCCGTTCGCCGCTTTGATGAAAGAGTAGAAGCGCAGAAGGAGGCGGCAAAGGCCGGTCAGAAGGCGCAGCCTGAGACATACCGCAGTGCATCGCCTGCGGAGGCGGCAAAGAAAAGAGCCGTCAGCCGCTCGCCGAAGATTCAGGCCGCTTATGGCTTTTCCACGGAGCGCGGCGATGTGGATTACAACGCGGTGGCCTGGAGCCGTATGTGGGAGGAGAAGTAAATGCCGCTCACAAATCAGCAGATCGATCAGATCGAACAGATCTATCTGGAAAGAAGAAACCGTGCATGGGATGAGGCGGAGAGAAAGCGCGCCGCTATCGAGAAGGCTGTGCCGGAGTTCCCGCGCCTCGAAAGAGAACAGGCCGAGCTTCGCGGACGCCTGATCGAGGCAAAGCGCGGCGGAAGCCTGCGACTTGCAGCGGAGATCGACAAGCAGATTCGGGCGCAGATCCTCATGAAGGAAACGCTGCTGCAGGAGGCCGGCTATACTCTGGCGGATCTGGAACCCCGATGGGCCTGCCCGCTCTGCAAAGATACCGGGTATACGGACAAAGGAAAATGTGTCTGCTTCCGGCCCACGCTTGTAAGCGTCCTGTACCATGATTCCGCCCTTTGGGACCGCGTGAACGAGGAAAGCTTCGACAATTTTGATATCACGCGTTTTGATACAAGACCGGATGTGGCAAATCTCGGCGGCGACTCCGCCAGGAACGTCATGGTTAAAAACCTGCGTGCGGCGAAGAATTTTGTTAAGAATTTCGGCAGCAGGATGCAGAACATGCTGCTCTACGGTCCGACCGGCACCGGCAAAACATTTTTATGCAACTGCATTGCCGGGACGCTGATGAAAGAGGGCTGGGCGGTGGTGTACATGACCGCGGTGGAATATTTCCGTCTGCTCGCCGATATGGCCTTCGGCAGAAGCGAACAGACCATCGAGGACCTGATGGACTCCACGGATCTTCTGATCATCGATGACCTGGGAACGGAGATCGAGACAACGGCCAATCTGTCCCTCATGGAGGAGACGATCGACAGACGCATGAACAAGAAACAGTCGACGATCATTTCCACGAACCTGACGCCGGATGATATCAGACACCGGTATATCGAGCGGATCGCTTCGCGGCTGCTGTGCTATCAGACGCTGCCCTTCGGGGGCGATGATTTAAGAACATCGCTGCGCAGCCGCCGGATCAATTTGTGAATGGTCACTTCTGCAGGGAAAGGCTTTAAGGCAGAGGATCAATAATAAAAATGCTGCGAAAAGGGGGCATTATGGAGATTAGGAAACATTACGGACCGCTGGGGATCATTGCACTTCCCGGCTGCGAAAAGCTGGCGAAACAGGTGAATGCTTACCTGGTTGCCTGGAGGGCGAACCGGGAGAGCGATCAGGCCGGCTATCAGGAAGACTCGTATATGATCGAGGTGGATCTTCCCCGCTTCAGCAGCGGCGAAGCCAAGGCGCAGCTGAAGCAGACAGTCAGAGGCTATGACCTGTACATTATGGTGGATGTGTGCAATTACAGCGTGAAGTACACCATGAACGGAAGACCGAACCCCATGTCTCCGGACGACCACTACCAGAACCTGAAACGCGTGATCGCTGCCTGCACGGGTAAACCGGCCCGCATCAATGTGGTGATGCCTTTCCTCTATGAAAGCCGTCAGCACCGCCGCACCGGCCGTGAGTCGCTTGACAGCGCCATGATGCTGCAGGAGCTTGCCAGCTACGGCGTGGACAATATCATCACCTTTGATGCCCACGATCCGCGCATCTGCAACGCCGTTCCGCTGTCCGGTTTTGACAGCATGCCGACGAGCTACCAGTTCGTCAAGACGCTGATCAACCTGGATCTTCATGAAGATTTTGACAAAGATCATGTGCTGATCATCAGCCCGGATGAGGGCGCCGTGGAGCGGGCCATTTACTTTGCCAATATCCTGGGCGTCAACGTCAGCATGTTCTACAAACGCCGCGACTATACGCGCGTGGTGAACGGCAAGAACCCGATCATTGCTCACGAATACCTGGGCGAATCCCTTGAGGGCAAGACTGCGATCGTTGTGGATGATATGATTGCATCCGGCGACTCGATCATCGATGTCGGCAAGCAGCTTAAGTCCCGCGGAGCCAAGCGGGTGATTGCCTGCGCAAGCTTCGGCCTCTTCACCTCCGGCATGGAACGCTTTGACAAGGCCGTGGAAGAGGGCTATATCGACAAGGTCCTGACCACGAATCTGATCTACCAGAACCCGGAAACGCTGCGCCGCGACTATTATGTCTCCGTGGATATGAGCGAATACCTGGCAAGCCTTGTAGACACCCTGAACCACAACGCCTCCATGGAGAAGCTGATCACCCCCTCCGAGAAGATCACGAGCAAGCTGAAGGAAGCCTGATCTCTGTATGCCGTAAGCAAAAAGGCCCCCATATTTGGGGGTCTTTTTGCATGGACCCACAAGATTTGTGAGGGCTTGTTCAAACCACCGTTTTCGCCTCATTTTCTGCAGAAAAATCCTAAGAATCTTAAGCAAAAACAAAAGAAAATAAAGTGATATTTCGCTTGCAAAGATCCTTTTCCTGTGATAAATTATCCCTTGCTGTGACATTGATAGCGGTGAAGCGTGAGGTTGCTGCCCGCCCGTGGCAGGTTTTCCGTGGAGCGAATGTCAAGTTAGGAAACTGGCGACAAGTCACTGTACCAAACAATCTGTGAAAAACAGAGATAACGTGTGAACAGTCTCAGGACACACACGGAGGCGTGTACAGTCACCGCTTGTCGTACTTCCCCGAAAAGTACGAATAAGGAGGCGACTTTTTTTATGGCAAACCAAATCATGAGAATCACCCTGAAGGCTTACGAACACCAGTCTGTGGACCGCAGCGCGGCGGAGATCGTCGAAGCTGTGAAGCGGACCGGCGCACAGGTCAGCGGTCCCGTCCCGCTTCCCACGAAGCGTGAGATCGTGACGATCCTGCGTGCTGTTCATAAGTACAAGGATTCCCGCGAACAGTTTGAGCAGCGGACTCACAAGCGTCTGATCGACATCATCAATCCGAACCAGAAGACGATCGACGCGCTGTCCACTCTCGAGGTTCCTGCCGGCGTGGATATCAACATCCGCATGAAGGCGAAATAATTAACACCAATACAGTAAAAACAGCAAAAAAATAACGGGCAAAAAATTCTAGTATGAGCGCTGTGCGCTCCGCTGTAGGAGGAAAAGATGAAGAAAGCAATTTTAGCAACCAAAGTCGGAATGACGCAGATCTTCGACGAGAACGGTGTCCTGACTCCGGTAACGGTCCTGTTGGCCGGCCCCTGCGCCGTGACACAGATCAAGACCGTGGACAATGACGGTTATACCGCTGTCCAGGTCGCCTATCAGGATAAGAAGGAAGACCGCGTAAGCAAGCCCCTGAAGGGACATTTCGCCAAGGCCGGCGTGGCCTGCAAGCGCTTCGTCCGCGAGTTCAAGCTCGAAGGCGAATACAAGCTCGGCGACGAAATCAAGGCGGATATCTTTGAAGCCGGCGACAAGGTCGATGCAACGGCTGTCTCCAAGGGCAAAGGATTCCAGGGTGCCATCCACCGTCACGGCCTGCACCGCGGCCCGATGACCCACGGTTCCAAGTACCACCGTCATGCCGGCTCCAACGGCGCCTGCTCCGATCCCAGCCGTGTCTTCAAGGGCAAGAGAATGGCCGGTCACATGGGCAGCCGCACCATCACCGTGCAGAACCTGGAAGTGGTCCGCGTCGATGCGGCCGAGAACCTGCTCCTGGTCAAGGGCTCCGTTCCCGGACCGAAGAAGGCCCTCGTCACCTTAAAAGAGACCGTGAAGGCCTGATCATAGGAAAGGAGATAGCAAGCGATGGCAAACGTAACTGTTTATAATATGGAAGGAAACGCCGTCGGCCAGATCGAATTAAACGATGCGATCTTCGGCGTGGACATCAATGAGCACCTCGTGCACATGGCCGTGGTGCAGCAGCTCGCGAATGACCGTCAGGGCACGCAGAAAGCCAAGACCCGCGGCGAAGTCAGCGGAGGCGGCCGCAAGCCTTATCGTCAGAAAGGCACCGGTCATGCCCGCCAGGGTTCGACCCGTTCACCGCAGTGGAAGGGCGGCGGCGTAGTATTTGCCCCGACTCCCCGCAGCTACAGCTTCAAGCTGAACAAGAAGGAAAAGAGAGCTGCCTTAAAGAGCGCACTGACCAGCCGCGTCAACGAGAACAAGTTCTATGTGATCGATGACCTGTCCATGGACGCTCCGAAGACCAAGACCTTTGGCGCCATGCTGAAGGCCCTGAATCTGAACAAGGCCCTCGTGGTGCTGGATGAGATCGACGAAAACGTGATCCTCTCCGCCCGCAACATTCCCGATGTCAAGACGGCCCAGGTCAACAGCATCAATGTCTATGACATTCTGAAATACGACAGCATGCTGCTCACCCGTTCCGCCGTGGAAACGATTGAGGAGGTATACGCATAATGGCAGACCTGAAATACTATGACGTCGTGCTTCGCCCCGTGATTACCGAAAAAAGCATGAACATGATGGCGGACAAGAAGTACACCTTCTATGTCAATCCGCAGGCCACGAAGACCCAGGTCAAGGATGCCGTGGAGAAGCTCTTCGCCGGCACCAAGGTCGTTTCCGTCAACACCATGAATCTGGACGGCAAGAAGCGCCGCCGCGGCATGGTGGAAGGCCGTACTGCCAAGCGCAAAAAAGCGATCGTCACGCTTTCTGCCGACAGCGCCGACATCGAGATCTTCGAAGGACTGTAAGCTCCTTCCGCTATACGGCGTATCCCGCGCCGTGATAAAGAAATAAAGGAGAATTCATCAAAATGGGCATCAAAAAGTATAATCCGTATACACCGTCCAGACGGCAGATGACCGGACTTGACTTCGCGGCTGTGACCAAGAAGACCCCGGAAAAATCCCTGACGGTGTCGCTGAAAAAGAATGCCGGCCGCAACAATCAGGGCAAGATCACTGTCCGTCACCAGGGCGGCGGCGTTCGCAGAAAATACAGAATCATTGACTACAAGCGCAATTCCAAGGACGGCATTCCCGCGAAGGTCATCGGCATCGAATACGATCCGAACCGCACCGCGAACATCGCACTGATCTGCTACGCAGACGGTGCCAAGGCCTACATCCTTGCTCCCGAAGGACTGACGGACGGCATGACGGTTGTCAGCGGTCCGAACGCTGAAGCGAAGCTCGGCAACTGCCTGCCGCTTGCGAACATCCCGATCGGTGCGCAGGTCCACAACATCGAGCTCGTGCCCGGCCGCGGCGGTCAGATGGTCCGTGCAGCAGGCGGCAGCGCGCAGATGATGGCCAAGGAAGGCAAGTATGCCACCCTGCGTCTCCCTTCCGGCGAGATGCGTATGGTCCCCATCGAATGCCGCGCCACGATCGGAGTCGTAGGCAACGGCGAGCACAACCTGGTCAACCTCGGTAAGGCCGGCCGCAAGCGCCACATGGGCATTCGTCCTACGGTCCGCGGCTCCGTCATGAACCCGAACGATCACCCGCACGGCGGCGGCGAAGGCAGAGCGCCTATCGGACGTCCCGGCCCCAGCACTCCTTGGGGCAAGCCTGCTCTGGGTTACAAGACCCGCAAGGCCAAGAAACAGTCCAACAAGATGATCGTCAGACGCCGCGACGGCAAGCTGGTGAAGTAAGGGAGGTAAATCATGGCTCGTTCATTAAAGAAAGGCCCTTTCGTAGACGAAAGTCTGATGAAAAAGGTTGAAGCATTAAACGCGTCCGGACAGAAATCCGTCATCAAGACCTGGTCCCGCCGCTCGACGATTTTCCCGAACATGGTCGGCCACACGATTGCTGTGCATGACGGCCGCAAGCATGTTCCGGTATATGTCACCGAAGACATGGTCGGTCACAAGCTTGGCGAATTCGTTGTCACCCGTACCTATCGCGGCCACGGCAAAGACGAGAAGAGTTCCGGAAGGTAAGGGAAGGAGGTAATCATCCATGGCAAAAGGACACAGATCTCAAATCAAACGTGAAAGAAATGCCCAGAAGGATACCCGCCCTTCGGCGAAGCTCTCTTACGCACGCATTTCTGTTCAGAAAGCCTGCTTTGTTCTGGATGCGATCCGCGGCAAGGACGCACAGACTGCTCTGGCTATTGTGACTTATAATCCCCGTTACGGCTCCGAGCTCGTGACCAAGCTGCTGAAATCCGCTATCGCCAATGCGGAGAACAACAACGGTCTCGATGTGAACAATCTCTATGTTGCCGAGTGCTACGCCAACAAGGCACCGACCATGAAACGCATTCATCCCCGCGCACAGGGCCGTGCCTACCGCATCGAGAAGCGCATGAGCCACATCACCATCGTGCTGGATGAGAAGCAGAAAGAGAAGGAGGCCTGATATGGGACAGAAAGTTAATCCTCATGGCTTAAGAGTCGGCGTGATCAAGGGCTGGGACTCCAACTGGTATGCCGGCGGCAAGGATTTCGCTGACAATATCGAAGAAGATCACAAGATCCGCACATATCTGAAAAAGAGACTGTATGATTCCGGCATTTCGAAGATCACGATCGAACGTGCTTCCGACCGCGTAAAGGTCACCGTATTCACGGCGAAGCCCGGCATGGTGATCGGCAAGGGCGGCGCAGAAATCGAAGCCCTGAAGGCCGACGTGCAGAAGCTGACGGCCAAGAAGCTCCTCATCGATGTGAAGGAGATCAAGCGCCCCGACAAGGAAGCGCAGCTGGTCGCCGAGAACATTGCCAAGCAGCTGGAAGAGCGTGTTGGCTACCGCCGTGCGGTGAAGTCTAACATGGGCCGCGCGCTGAAGAGCGGCGCTCTGGGCATCAAGTGCTCGGTTGGCGGCAGACTTGGCGGTGCTGACATCGCCCGCACCGAATTCTACAGCGAAGGCACCATCCCGCTGCAGACCCTTCGCGCGGACATCGACTATGGCTTTGCCGAAGCGGATACCACCTACGGCAAGGTTGGCGTCAAGGTCTGGATCTACAAAGGGGAAGTGCTTCCCGCCAGGAAAAATAAGGAAGGGAGCGAGAACTAATCATGTTAATGCCGAAGAGAGTAAAACGTCGTAAACAGTTCCGCGGCACGATGGCCGGCAAGCCTACCCGCGGCACGAAGGTGACGTATGGCGATTGGGGCTTAGTTGCTTCCGAACCTGCCTGGATCAAATCCAACCAGATTGAAGCAGCCCGTGTTGCTATGACCCGTTACATCAAGCGTGGC
>DJYD01000024.1:38400-51077 GCA_002449955.1 Lachnospiraceae bacterium UBA6987 | reverse complement strand
GGACCGTAGATCTCAATGATACGGCCGCGCGGGATACCGCCGAGACCGAGGGCAAGATCGAGGGAAATAGAGCCTGTGGGTACGGTTTCGATATTCATGGCAGTATTATCGCCAAGTCTCATGATAGAGCCCTTGCCGTAATCCTTCTCGATCGTAGCAACGGCGGTTTCCAATGCTCTTAATTTGTCTTCGTGATTCATGATTCCTCCGTTCGAACTCATGTTCGATTGTCCTTATCGTATGATATTTTCCCGATCTTGTCAAGCCCCGTTTTCTGTTTTCAGCAAGTTTTTTACATGAAAACAGGAAAACGACTTGCGTCATCTCCCTGTTTCACTGTACACGATAAGGAGGGGGTTTGTCAATCAGTTATTCTCTTCTTCCGTCACATGAACATGTGTATACAAATGTTCCATGCAGTATTCTCTGCCGCCGGCACATTTGCTGCAATAGCGGAATTCCAGACTGGGATCATCCAGTTCCGTACGGCCGCAGACCGCACAACGGTGCCGCGCCCCACCGTTCTTTGTCAGAGGTTCTGCCGCCTTGATGTTCTGCTTGAACTGAGCCCGTCTTACATACTGCTTTACCCTGAGGATCGGTTTGCGGATGAAGAGGAAGAATACGGCGACATTGACGAGACTGGCGATCACGCTGCAGCGCAGTGCCCAGTCGCCCAAGATCAGTTCAAGCACCATGATGATAAGATAGAAAATGGCCAGATACTTCGCTTTGACCGGCAGGATCATATACAGATAGAAGGTCATATCCGGCACTGTCATGGCAAAGGCCAGCAGGAAGGACATGTACAGATTGTCCGCGGTCAGCAGCAGGATCCGGTGACCGATCAGCCAGATCAGCAGTGACATGACGACATTGGCCAGCAGACCGATGAACACGTACAGATTGAAATAGAAACTCCCCCACATCCTTTCCAGGTTGGTGCCGAGTGAATAAAAGATAAAACACTCCAGCAGAAACCAAAGGATCTGAGTCGTCGGGGGATACATGACATAAGTAAAAAGGCGCCAGACCTGTCCCTTCAGAATCATTTCCCAGTTAAGGCTCAGGTACGCCTCATAAAATCCCGGCCGCAGACGGACAAGGATAAAACCGCCGATATACAGAATGATCAGATAGATCATCAGGTTTTTGATCGCATAGCGGCCGAGCTTTCGCTCAAGCTTTTCTAATGACATTGCTTACTCCTTATTGATAGGAATCTTGTCTCTATTATAAAAAGCTGTCGTTTTCTTGTCAAATGGAATGATACCGCCTCATAGATTCATTTCCGGCAATTAACGAAATATTTTTTACTTGACAGCGGAAAGCAAAGCCGCTAAAGTTATAGCTGCAAGTCGGAAAGACCCGTGTCTTCTTTTCGGCAGGCGCCTACCGAAGGACGGACCAACCCACCGCCCGGCGGAATATGATGCGGAGGATAAGAACAATTGGCTAACATCAAATCAGCGAAGAAGCGTGTTCTCGTTGCCGAGCGTAATGCTGAGCGCAACAAAGCGATCAAGTCCCGCGTGAAGACCTACGTCAAGAAAGTTGACGCTGCTGTCGAATCCGGTGACAAAGCCGCCGCTGTGGCAGCCTTAAAGGAAGCTGAGATCGAACTGAAGAAAGCGACCACAAAGGGCGTGTACCACAAGAATACCACTTCACGTAAAGTTTCCCGTTTAACCAAAATGGTTAACAAGATGGCCTAGGAGCAACACCCTCTGTTCCCGAAACATCATGGATATCCAAAAAGGAGGAGCCCGAAAGGGTTCCTCTTTTTTTTGCATTCAGTTCTCTTCTGCGGGCAAATCGGCAGCCGGTTTGAGCAAGGCCAGGGTCTCCTCCAGCACTGTCAATGAGCGGAAGTTTTTTTCGATGAAGTTTTGCTTCATTTCCTCCACAGCCCTGCCGAAGGCCTTTTCGGCTTCGTCATCGAGTGTGAAGCGGAACAGCCTCTCCTGCGGGGTTTCAAGCACATACCGCCAGGCCCTCATGGCTGATTCCGGAACAGACGTCTTCGGCACATCATAGTATTCTCCCTCAAGCTCCATGGCTTTCAGCTCAAAAACACGCCTGATGAGCGGCCGGGAAAGTTTGTCATTTTTCAACGCCCTGAGTGCACAGAACAGCAGCTTTATGGCTTCTGTTCCGTCCAGGTTCTCTCTTCCGTAATAATCACTGAATTCGGCAAAATAGGAACCGTAGCAAAGTGCTTCCATATCCTGTGATACCCAGTCAAAATGCTCCGTGATATGCGCGCTCCGAAGGGAATAGGCTGTGCGGCCCTCCGCAAGCTCAAAGCTTCCGAAAGCAAAAAGGACGGCCGCGCCGATCAGGGGACTGTTCGGACGCCTCGCACCGCGGGCGAATACACTGATCTTGCCAAACTCACACGTCAGCAGAAGCAGTCTTTTATCATATTCTCCAATCGGCATAGTGCTTAAGACAATGCCGCTTACTGTCACCGAATCCCTCATGATTACCCCTCGTCCGGCGTGACAGCCCGGCTATTTTTTCATCATATAGCCGAAGCCACGCAGCTGGTTCATATCATTGCGCCAGTCTCTTCTTACCTTTACCCACAGCTTGAGGTTGATGTGGGTATCCATCAATGCCTCGATCTCAAGCCGTGCTTCGGTACCGATTTTTTTCAGCATTGCGCCCTTTCCCCCGATCACGATTCCCTTATGGGATTCTTTCTCGCAAATGATCGCGGCATCTACATCGAACAAGCCATTCGGCCTTTCTTTCATGCTTTCAATTTCAACCGCAATGCCATGCGGCACTTCGTCGGAAAGATTCCTGAGGGCTTTTTCGCGAATGATCTCTGCTGCGATCTGCCGCATCGGCTGATCGGTCAGGGTATCTTCGTCAAAGTACAGAGGGCCTTCGGGCAGGGCATCAAAAATCGCCTGCATCAGGGTGTCTAAGCCCTCTTCCTTCAGCGCGGAAACAGGAAGGATCTTGGTAAAGGGATATTCCTTCAGGAAAGCATCGGCGCAGCGCTTCACTTCCTCTTCCCCCGCAGCATCAATCTTATTGATGACCAAAAACACCGGCGTCCTAACCCCGCTCAGCTTGTCTTTAACAAAAGCCTCACCCTCTCCGAAATAAGCTGACGGTTCAGCGAGCCAGAGAATAAGATCCACTTCCTTCAGCGTCGTTTCCGCAACGGAGATCATGTAATCTCCTAATTTGTTCTTGGCATGTGTGATGCCGGGCGTGTCGAGAAAGATGATCTGTCCCCGCTCGTCGGTATAAACGGTTTCAATGCGGTTCCTTGTCGTCTGCGGTTTTTCAGAGGTAATTGCGATCTTTTGACCGATCAGATGATTCATTAACGTTGATTTTCCGACATTCGGTCTTCCGATCAGTGTCACAAATCCGGAATGAAATTCTTTCATACAGTCACCTTACAGGGTCTCCGTCCGGAGGAATAATTCTTTGTCTGCATCGATGCCGGCCGATGTGCCGAACACACAGAAGTTGTCCTGGTCAAGAACCGCCTTCACATAAGGGGCAAGACCTTTAAGGATTTCCGGCGTGCAGGCAAGTGCTTCCTCACGCTCCTTCTGCACATCCTCCTGCGTAACCCCGGCAAGCCACAGTCTGAAATCACCGCCGCCTTTCATGGACGGCGTAAGCGGCGCATCAAAGCCGCCTCCCACCGTGGAAATGATGAAGCCGTCAACCGCTTCCTGGGGAAGCTCTGCCTGCGCAAGCCACGCGGGGATACCTTCGTACACCTCTTTTGTCTCACGGATATTGGGATCCCGGTAAGAGGCAAAATAGGCGTCGCCGCTCATCGGGAAACGGCACATGCAGCCGTAAGCACCCCCAAGCACGCGCACCGTCTGCCAGAGGTATCCGGAAGCAAGTGCAGAGCGCAGCACAGCGAGTGCGCCGGTATAAGGACCTGCTACAAGGAAATTCCCCGCCATGGCAACGTAGCCAACCGCGCCGCTTGTTTTGATCCCTTCATTCTTTTTATCCGGCAGAGGCAGAGCAAAACAGTTTTCATGTGATTCCGGGAAAGCCCTGACAAATTCAGCAAGCAGCGCTTTGATATGCGGATAATTGTCTGCTTCCGCAGTCACATTCAGGATCATGCCGGATCGTGTGAAAATGCGTTTTACCGTTTCCGCAAGTTTTTCACCCGTCTCCTGCATTCTGTTTTCCAGATCATTTTCCAGGTCACTGACGAAGCGGAAGAATTCCAATCCCGCGGTCATTTCGGAAAACAAAGCTTTTTCGTCGTAATAAGAAGCGGCACGGCGCACGGCAGCAGCATGACCGGCTTCGATCAGTTTCTGGCGCATGTCTGTCACGGTTTCAGCCAGGATCTCGCGGATACGTTTTTCTTCATCAAAACGCGGCTTTAACAAAATCTCCTGCAGGAGTTCAAGAGCCGGCTCCAGCTTTTCATCCAAAGCCTTCATGGATACCGTGATCAGGGGTGTCCAGCTGTTCGTTTTATAACGGTTTACCGCTTCGATACCAAAACTCATGCCGCCCGTCAGTTCCATTCCCAGGTCAAAAAGCTCCCGATAATCGTGATCCTGCGTGGAAATCTCGTTAAAGCAGGCCTTGTACAGACCAAGCCAGGGGATAAGTTCCTGCGGAAGTCCGTTTAACGGAATAAACAGCTGGACGTAATCGATCCCCGAAGTCGCTGCATTCCGGTGGATCAGTTTCACGCCGTCTGCTTCGTCTTCTTCGTTCTCGAGCAGTCTTGCGTTTTTGGCAAGATCGGCAACCGTGATTTTCGGGATGGAAGAAAGCGCTTCTTCACTGTCCGGCGTTTCCTGCCAGCGCCTCAGATCTGCCGAGGCTTCATTTAGCTTCTGCAGATCATCCGCAGTCATGGCCGCCTTGATCTGCGCCATCTTTTCCTTTAGTGCCGCCTCATCACGTTCTGCCCTTCCCGGTTCCGGGAGCATTTCCAGCAGGGAGCAGTGCGGGTTTTCCAGAAAGATTCTGCGGATCAGGTCTTCAAAATATCCGTCCTCCAGATGATCTTTGTAGTAAGCATAATCGTCATTGTAACGAAGCGGACGGAAGGGATCTTCCCTGTCGTAGAGCCAGCTTCGCAGGATCTCAAGACCGAAGATCAAGCCTTTAGACAAGCCGCCGAAATCCGCTTCCCGTGTCTGGAATTCGCTGTTGCTGATGGCTGCCCGGAGTGCGGTCTTATTGATTCCCTCGGCAGCGATCTTTTCGAGAGTTGTCCGGATCAGCTGAGCAAATTCATCGATCTTTCCTGAGGGAGCATCTTTCGCTGAAATCGAAAAATACCCCTGAAGCATTTCCGATTCATTCAGACCGGAGATATCCTTGCCAAGGCCTGCATTCAGCAGGGCATCCTTAAGCGGCGCGCCCGGAGAATCAATGAGGACCTGCTCGAGTATGCTGAGGGCTCCCATCGTTCGGATATCGCTGTTTTCTCCCGTTACCCACTGCATGGAATAGTAACTGCGGCCTTCCGGATCCTCGTCAGCACCGATGGGGTAGCTGACCGTAAGCGTACGAGGCGCCTCAAAGGCCTGCTGCAGCTTCAGTCCTGAATCAATATCCTCTGAATCGTACGCACTAAGATAGGCTTTGTCGATAAAGTCCAGCCTCTCCCCCATATCGCAGTCGCCATACAGATAGATCCACGCATTGGAGGGATGATACAGTTTTTTATGAAATGCACAGAATTTCTCATACGAGAGCGTGGGGATCGCTTCCGGCGCCCCGCCGCTTTCAAAGCCATATGAAGTATCCGGGAAAAGGCTGTTTTTCGAATAACGTTCCAGAATTCCGTCAGGCGAAGAAAATGCGCCGCGCATTTCACTGTAGACTACGCCGTTCAGGCTAAGCTCCCCGTCTTCGTTATCCAGTTCATAGCGCCAGCCTTCCTGCCGGAAAATACGTTCATCCTTATGCAGCAGCGGGTGCAGAACCGCATCCAGATAAACATCCATCAGATTGGCAAAATCCTTATCGTTGCAGCTGGAAACCGGATAAACCGTTTTATCCGGATAGGTCATCGCGTTCAGGAAGGTATTCGGCGAGGTTTTCATCAGCTCGACAAAAGGATCCTTTACCGGGAACTTTTCACTGCCGCAGAGCACGGAATGCTCAAGGATATGCGAAAGCCCGCTGTCATCCACAGGCGGCGTGCGGAAGGCGATTGCAAAGGTTTTGTTCGTGTCCTCAGAGGGAAGACAGATCACCCTTGCACCCGTCTTTTTATGACGCAGGACATAGCCCTTCAGATTCAGCTCTTTCAGCTCTGATTCCTGCACCAGTTCATAAGTTTCCGGATAATTCAAACGATCCATAGTTTCTCTCCTGAAATCAGTTTGCCGCGGTGCTTTCCGCGGCAGTTGACATGATGCGCAGCATCTCATAGATGGTCTGCGATGTATTCAGTGTGTACGTTCCCGGCAGGATCTCATAGCCGTAAATCCTTGCCTGAACCACAAATATGCTGCTCTTCTCGATCAGCCCGTTCTGCACCAGTTCCTCTCCGACGGACCGGATGGACTGGCCTTCCAGGACCGTCACCTCAACATCCCTCCCGGGCGCTGCCTCCATCGTCGGTGTAGTAAAGACCGAGTAGCCGAAACTGTAAGCCCATCTTATGCCATAGAATAAAAGCAGCACGAAAACAGCCGCAACGGCGATCTTGAACAGGACATTCAGTCCGTGTGTCAGGATCGCCTGTGCAGCCGCTTTCTCTTCTCTTTCTTCCCTTTCGTCCCGCAGATCATCCATGGATCCATACGGTTTCTTTTCGGGAGACGGCACGTTTATACCTCCATAATGATCGGTATGATCATCGGACTTCTGCGCATGCGCTTCCACAGGAAGTCAGACAGATCATCCTTCATCTCCTGCTTGATCTTGGTCCAGTCTCCGACACCGCGGCTTCTGCAGCTTACGATCGTGCCGTAAGCCACTTCCTGTGCTTCTTCCATCAGTTCTTCCGATTCACGGACATAGACAAATCCGCGCGTAATGATATCCGGTCCGGCCAACAGTTCGCCCGTCCCATGCTGAAAGACCGACACAAGAATGATAATGCCGTGCTGTGCAAGCATCTGTCTGTCCCGCAGAACGATGTTTCCCACATCGCCGACACCGAGACCGTCCACGAGGATGCGGCCGTTCTGGACTTTATCCACAACGGATGCGGATTCTTCGTTCAGTTCAAGCACGTCACCGGCTTCAAGCAGGAAAATATTCTCCCGCGGAATCCCCAGATCAGCTGCAATCGAGGCCTGCGCCTGACGGTGGCGGTACTCGCCGTGGAGCGGGATCGCGTATTTCGGCTTGCAGAGGGAATACAGGAGCTTGATTTCCTCCTGGCAGGCATGGCCGGATACGTGTACATCCTGGAAAATCACCTTGGCCCCTTGTGCCGTCAGTTCGTTGATGACCTTCGAGACAGCTTTTTCATTGCCGGGGATCGGCGTGGAGCTCAGGATAATGACGTCCGTCGGGTCGATCGTGACCTTACGGTGAATACTGGCTGCCATACGGGACAGGGAAGCCATGCTTTCTCCCTGGCTGCCTGTCGTGATCAGTACGGTTTTTTCACGCGGATAGCTTTGAATGTCCTCCAGGGCAACCAGTGTATCTTCCGGAATGTTGATATAGCCAACTTCCGAAGCCGTACTTAAGATTCTTACCATACTGCGGCCGTCTACGGCAACCTTTCTTCCGTAGTGCACGGCAGCGTTGATGATTTGCTGCACACGGTCGACGTTCGAGGCGAACGTGGCAACAATGATGCGGCTGTTCTGGTTCTCCGAGAAAATACTGTCGATCGTGTGACCGACCGTACGTTCCGACATGGTAAAGCCTTCGCGGATCGCATTGGTTGAATCACAGAGCATGGCAAGCACGCCCTGCTGACCAAGCTCAGCAAATCGGGCCAGATTGATCGGATCGCCAAAAACAGGGGTGTAGTCCACCTTGAAGTCTCCGGTATGCACTACGGTGCCTGCCGGACAGGTGATGGCAAAAGCTGCAGCATCCACGATGCTGTGGTTTGTGCGGATGAACTCAACTTTGAATGCGCCGGTTGTCACAGTCTGGCCGTAGGTAACAATCTTACGCTTGGCTGTGTTCTCCAATCCCTGCTCTTCCAGTTTTCCGTCAATTAACGCCATGGTCAGTTTCGTGCCGTAAACAGGCACGTTGACCTTGCGTAAAATGTAAGGAAGAGCACCGATATGATCCTCGTGGCCGTGGGTAATAAAGAACCCTCTCACGCGGTCAAGATTGTCCTCGAGATAGGTGACATCGGGAATCACCAAATCAATTCCCAGCATGTCATCACTCGGAAAAGCGAGACCGCAGTCTACGACGATGATATCATCTTCGTACTCAAATGCAGTGATGTTCATCCCGATCTGGTCAAGTCCGCCTAACGGGATTATACGGAGTTTGTTCATAGTCCTCCTTTATAGTAAAGATGTGACGTCTAATAAAATTTAAAATTGAAGATCCACGTCTTCCAGCTGCTCGGCAAATACACTGAGCAGATAATCGAGCTCGCTGTCATCGGTCACGGGCTCATATACGGCTTCCGGACTGTCCGCAGGGGAAACATCCTTGAAAATATAGCATTCCCCGTCTCCTGCTTCAACGTCTGAAGCTAACAGATAGTCCGTTCCCGTGATCTTCGTCGTGTCGATCACATACAATTCGATCATTTCTCCCTGATCGCCTTCAAATCTGATCTTTTCCATGTTCTTTTTCCTTTCTGGAAAGCCAGCTTTCCAGGATAAGTACGGCAGCAAGCTGATCAATTACCGTCTTCCGGTCTGCTTTTGCATGGCCGGTCCGGTCCAGGATCTCATCCGCTTCAAGCGTTGTCAGTCGTTCGTCTTCAAAATACACAGGAAGTCCTGTTCTTCGGCCTACCTTTTCCCCGAATTCCCGGGCTTTTTCTGCACGTTCCCCTTCTGTGCCGTCCATATTCAGCGGCAGGCCGATCACGATTTCTGTGATTTCCAGTTCACTGCAGATCACTTCGATCCTGGCCAGTGTCCGGCGCAGTCGTTTTTCTTCCTTCCGGAAGATCGTCTCCACCGGCTGCACCGTTATGCCAAGCGCATCCGTTGCCGCAGCCCCAACGGTTTTGGAGCCGTAGTCCAATCCCAGTATTCGCTTCATTCTTTTTCAATCACATTCGTGATATAGGCACGCAGAAGCTCTTCCAGGATCTCATCGCGTTCCACCTGTGAAATCAGATAGCGGGCATCCATATAGCTTGTAATGTAAGTCGGATCACCGGACATGATATAGCCTACGATCTGACTCACGGGATCATAACCCTTGGTCTGCAGTGCTCTGTAGACTTCTTTCAGCATTTCATTGATCGGCAGGGTTCGTTCCTGAATCGGCTGAAAGCTTTTCGTCATTTTCAATTCATTATCCATGATCAATCCTCCTCTGATCCGGGTCTTTACAAACAGTTTTAATTGCCTCTGAAGCGTTTCCAGTAGGAAGCCAGCACCTGATCGGCTTCCTTGCCGAGGTAATGATATACGTCGAACGTATCCAGTGTTTCCTGCGAAGGGAAAATATTTTCATCCTGACGGGTCTCCTCGTCGATGAGTTCCATCGTCGCGGCGTTCGGCGTCGGATAGGTCAAATAATCAAAGGTCGCAAGCCCGGCTTCCGCGTCAAGCAGGAAGTTGATGAGCTTTTCGGCGCCCTCTTTATTCTTGGCATTCTTCGGGATTACGAAGCAGTCGAACCACACGTTCGTGCCTTCTTCGGGGATCACGAAGTCCAGATTCTCGTTCTCATCGAGGCAGTAGAGATATTCGCCGGAATAGATCACGCCGATGCCCGCGCTCTCCGTAATGAGATCATCTCTGGCCGAGTCGTTCTCATAGGCCTGGACAAGCGGCTGCTGCTCGATCAGCAGATCGACGACCTTCTGCAGTTCTTCCGGATCGCTGGTGTTCATGTCGTAGCCGAGGATCATTTCGGCGACCATGAAGGTATCGCGCAGGCTGTCCATCATCAGGATGCCGTGCTCGGCCAGCTCCGGATCCCACAGATCCTTCCAGCTCGTGATGCGTCCCTCGGGGATCATCGTCTTGTTGTACAGGATGCCGACCGTGCCCCAGGCATAAGGGACCATATAGCGGTTGCCGGGGTCGGAGCGCGCAAGCATTTCCATATACGAAGGCTCAAGGTTTACGGCATTCGGGATATTGTCATAATTAAGCGGCTGGATCAGGTCATTGGCGATCATCTTTTCCACCGTATAGTCGCCGGCCACGACAAGGTCGTAGCTGACCTGTCCGCCTTCGATGATCGGGTACATGCTCTCGTTGGTATCGAAGGTGTCCATGACGACGGAGATGCCGGTCTCCGCTTCAAAGGCTGAAAGCAGGTCGGGATCGATATAGTCGCCGTAGTTGTAGAAATAGACCACTTCGCCTTTGCCGGCCATGGCGCCCACGTAGGGTGCCGCGAGCACGCACACGGCGACGACGGCAGCCGCAACGACGCCGGAACCGATCCGTTTTGCCGTTTTGCGCTTTTTCCTCTGGGCAGGGGTCAGCTCGCGCCCTTCCTTTTCGGCCTTCTGCTTTGCTTTTTCCGCCCTTTCCGGCAGGAAATTGGACAGGAGCAGCACGATCAGGACGATTACGAAGATGACCGTCGAAAGGGCAAAGATCGTAGGCCTGATGCCGACCTTCACCTGGCTGTAGACCAGGGTCGAGATCGTATTGATGCCCGCGCCGCGCGTAAAGTAGGTGATGATGAAGTCGTCAAGGCTCATCGTGAAGGCAAGCAGGAAACCCGAAAAGACGCCGGGCATGATATCCGGGAGCACGATGTGCGTAAAGGCATAGACCGGCGATGCGCCGAGATCCTGCGCGGCCTCGAAATGGATGGTGCCGGTCTGCCTCAGCTTCGGCAGAACGTTCAGGATCACGTAGGGCAGGCAGAAGGTGATATGCGCAAAGATCACCGTGCCGAGGCTTAATGAGATCCCGAACATGCCGAAGGCCAGCAGGAGCGAGATGGCCGTCACGATATCCGCATTTAAGAGCGGAATGTTCGTAAACTGAAGGATAACGTTCTTCTGCCGCTTGGACAGCGCCATGATGCCGACGCAGGCGATCGTCCCGACCACGGTCGAAACGACTGCCGCAAGCAGGGCGATGAACAGGGTGTTGCAGAACGCGTTCAGGATCTGCGGATTGCTGAACATGTCCTGGTACCATCTGAGTGTAAAGCCCTTCCACACCCCCATGGTCTTCGTGTCGTTGAAGCTGAGCACGATGAGCGTCAGGATGGGCAGGTACAGGAACAGCAGGATGATGATCAGATAAAAACGCTTAAAGAAGTTCTTCATATGATGGAGCCCTCCCCGTTTTTATCGAATTTGTTGAGCAACGCCATGCTGATCAGGATGAAGACCATCATGACGAGCGACAGGCCGGAACCCAGCTGTCTGTTGCCGTTCAAGGTGAATTCCTGCTCGATGATGTTGCCGATCAAATAGATCTTGCCGCCGCCCAGGATCTGGGAGATCACGAAGGTGGTAACGGCCGGAACGAAGACCATGGTGATGCCGCTGATGATGCCGGGCATGCTGAGCGGCAGGAGGACCTTCGTTAAGACCGTCTTTCCTGACGCTCCGAGGTCGTAAGCCGCCTCGATCAGGTTGTTGTCGATCTTCACCATCACGTTGTAGATCGGCAGGATCATAAACGGCAGGAAGTCGTAGACCATGCCGAGGACCACCGCGGCCGGCGTATTGATGATCATTATCGGATCAAGATTCAGGGATCCGAGGATCCCATTGATGACGCCGTTGCCTGCCAGCAGTGCCTTCCAGGCGAAGGTCCGCAGCAGGAAGTTCATCCACATCGGAAGGATCAGGATGAAAACGACAAGGCCTTTACGGCCGCCGGCATGTTTTCTCAGGATGAGGCCGACGGGATAGGCAAGCAGCAGGCAGATCACGGTGCAGATAAGGGCAAATAACAGCGCGAGCCCAAGGGCCTTGGCATGCTCTTCGCTTGAAATGGCTGTCACGTTTTCCAGCGTGAAGTGCCCTTCCTGATCCGTGAAGCCATAGTAAAAGATGGCAAGCAGCGGGATGACGGTCCCGCACAGGATAAATACCAGATAGGGGGCAGTAAGCCATTTTTTCTTAAACATCGATCACCACAGCCTCCTCGTCTTCGGATTCCGGTTTGTTCATGATCTGGATGTTGAAGGGATCGACGCTCAGGGAGACCGGCTGCCCCACAGGGAACATGGACGTCGATTGGACAAGCCACTCGAAGCCGCCCGCCTGGACTTCCATCTCGTAGTGGACGCCCTTGAAGATCAGATGGCTGACCACGCCGTCCATCTGTCCCTGTCCCGGTTCGCGCAGGATCACGTCCTCAGGACGGATGACCACGTCCACCGGCTTGTTGGTGCCGAAGCCGGTATCCACGCACGGGAAATCAACGCCCAGGATCCGGACAAGCTTATCGCGCAGCATGATGCCGCCGAGGATGTTGCTGTCGCCGATGAAGGTAGCCACGAAGGCGTTTTCCGGTTCATTATAGATGTTCTCGGGCGTTCCCATCTGCTGGATATAGCCCTGGTTCATGACGACGATCGTATCCGACATCGTCAGCGCTTCTTCCTGG
>DJYD01000024.1:0-38366 GCA_002449955.1 Lachnospiraceae bacterium UBA6987 | reverse complement strand
GATGCTCATGGCCTCTTCCTGGTCGTGGGTCACGTAGATGAAGGTGATGCCGAGTTCATTCTTCAGGCGGATCAGTTCGTACTGCATGTCCTGGCGAAGCTTAAGGTCGAGCGCGCCGAGCGGTTCATCAAGCAGCAGGACCTTCGGCTCATTCACGATGGCGCGCGCGATGGCAATACGCTGCTGCTGCCCGCCGGAGAGCATGGTAACATCACGATTGGTATAGTCCTCCATGTTCACAAGCTTCAGGGCATATTTGATCTTATCCCGGATATATTCATCGCTCTTTCCGCTTATCCGCAGACCAAAAGCAATGTTCTCTCCGACTGACATGTGCGGAAACAATGCATATTTCTGAAATACAGTATTGAGATGCCTCTTATTCGGTGGAAGGTTTGTAATATCTTTCCCCTCAAAAAGAACACGACCTTTATCGGGCGAGGTAAAGCCGCCGATAATCCTGAGAGTAGTTGTCTTGCCGCAACCGGAAGGCCCCAGCAGCGTCATGAAAGTGTTCTCTTTGATCTCGAGGCAGAGATCATCCAGTACCAAATCATTGTCAAAGGTTTTTGACACGTGTTCCAGTTCCAGAATATTGCTCATAGCTGGTCTCCTTATACTGTATCTTAAACGCGGTTTTCCGAAAGCATTTCCCTTCGGATGCCGTGTTCAGAAGACGATAGTCCTTGACAGCCCGGACCGCGGGGCCGTCTGAATTGTCAGGGATTGCGGATCAATCCCATGGATCTGCAGTTCGCTGGTCATGGTCTGCAGGGCCAGCTCCGGCAGATTGTTCTCTTTGCTCAGATGTGTTAAGAGCACCTCCTTCAGCCCCGGATGCCATAATCTCAGCAGGAGGGCTGCTGCATCATCATTGGACAAATGTCCTTTATTGCTTTCAATGCGAAGTTTCAGCGGATAGGGATAAGGTCCCATCTCCAGCATATGCAGATCGTGGTTGGCTTCCAGGCAAAGGGCGGAAAGTCCTTCCATTCGCCCGGCAAGTTCTTCTGCCCAGCAGCCGAGATCCGTGATCAGGGCAAAGCTTCCGGATTCGGTATCCCCGCGGTAAGCCAGGGATTCTGCCGTATCGTGTGAGGTGGAAACCGGCAAAAAATCGATATCAGCCACATTGAATCGTTCGTAAGGTCTGATCAATTCAAAGGCGCCGAGGTTCAGTCTGGAAAAAATCTTGTCGGAAGACAGACCGTCAAATGCGCCGTATGAAGCAATTACCGGAACGGCTGGGTGATGCTTCGTAAAGGTCGGAAGTCCCGCCACATGATCATTGTGTTCGTGAGTCAGCAGGACTGCACAGATCTCCTCAGGACCATGATCCAGGGCATGCAGTTCCTCTGTCAGCTTCCGGTAGGACAGGCCGATATCGATCAGAAGCAGCTTTCCGTTTTGCTCTACCAGATACGCATTGCCGCTGCTTCCGCTGGCAAGTGAGATCAGTTTCATCCGGCTCCGGCCTCTTTCCTGAGCCTCTCCATTGCGGCTGCAAGGGATAGCCTGGCCTCCTCTTCGCTCCCGTTGTTGTTGACTTCTGCATCACAGATCCTGCGGAATTCCGCCTCACTAAGCTGCCTTCGCATGATGCTTTCTGTCTTCTCAAAGCTGTAGCCCCGCCCAAAGAAAAGGCGTTCCAGTCTTGTCTCTTCTGAAGCGTAGACATACAAAACCGCATCCGTCAGTTCGTCAAAACACGCTTCTTCGGGAATGGCCGATTCGTAAACGATCAGCTTTTCCTCTGCATTTCTGATCCTTCGGCGCACTTCATCCAATGTGTCCGGATGCACGATAAGGTTCACCTGCTGCAGCAAATCCGGATCGGCAAAGACCTTCCTGCTCATCAGACTGCGGTCGATACTGCCGTCATCTTTCAGGATTTCCCGGCCAAGCAGTTCCGTAAGTTTCCCATAAGAAGGACCGCCCGGCTGCATCATCTCTTCGGCGATCCTGTCAGCCTCGAGGATCAGGGCACCGTACTCCGCCTTAAGCATGGCCAGAATCGTGCTTTTTCCGGATCCTACACCGCCGGTCAGGCCAATAACGGTTTTTCCGGGGAATTTCGTCGCTGAAGAAGGCTGTATTTCTCCGGGAACCGTTCCGTCTTGATGCTCTTCATAAGCTTTCTTCACTGCATCAGGAAAGCGTTTCAGAAGCGAAAAGATCTGCAGTTTCTTAAAATCGCCGTAGGCCTCCGGTGTATACAGCGTCTCAAAACGAGCCTGCTCCAGGTCAAATTCAAGCGGAGCAAAACAATCGATCTTCGCCAGCTCATAACTGAGGTAGGCTTGTTCTTTGTTCTCTGCAAGCAGAGATCTGATACGGGCTGAAGAAACTTCTTCCAGACCCATGTAGAGTCCATCCAGCGAATGAAACTGTTTGATCAGATTGATCGCTGTCTTTTCTCCGACATGCGGGACGCCGGGAATATTGTCTGAGGTATCGCCCATCAGGGCTTTTACCGCAATAAATTCCTCCGGCGTTACACCGTATTCTTCCGTAAACTCCGCTTCCCGGTAGTACTCCGTGACCGTAACCTTGTTTCTTGTACGGGGAATGCACAGACAGCTTCTATCGCTTACAAGCTGAAAAAGATCCCTGTCTCCCGAGAGCATCAAGGTCTCCATGCCGGCGAGTCTTGCCATTCTGCTTACACTGCCGATCAGATCATCTGCTTCATACCCGGGAAGCGTAAGAATGGGGATCCCTGAGTCCGCAAGCAGCTGTTTCAGCATGGGGACCTGTCGTTTCAGATCTTCCGGCATCGGTTTCCTTGTCCCCTTATAATCGGCATAGCGCTTATGGCGGAATGTGGGCTCATGCACATCAAAGGCAACAGCAAGGTGTGTCGGCTTCTGGTCATCCAGAATACGAAGCAGGATGCCGTAGAAGCCATAGATGCCGTTGGTAGGAAATCCTTCCTTATTACTCAGAAAGGGAACGCCGTAATAGGCCCGGTTCAGAATGCTGTAACCGTCAACGATCAGGAATTTATCCGCCATTTAAGTCTCCGTTTTACCAGTTGATAGTATTGGCCGTATCGTTATCGATCGTAAGCGGATGCTTCTCCGTCAGTTTTTGATAAGCTTCCGTATACAGTTCATTCAGAATCTCATTCTGAATGGTCTGATGCCAGCCCTGGTATGACTGCACAAAATACATAACATGAGAGCCGTAAGTGGTGTCAACAATACCGGTATCACCGGGTTTTCGGTTCTCATCGAAGCACCAGTTTTCAAAAGGTTCCACCATCTGGCCGCGGTAGACGCCCTTATACAGACCGCCGTTTGAGGCACTTCCGCCGTCTTCGGAATTCGCCGTTGCCAAACTGGCAAAGGCAGCTTCTGTTTTCTCACCGGCCTGCCATTTTGCATAGATCTCTTCCGCTTTTGCACGGGCGGCTTCAGCCGAGCCATATGTTTTGGTCAAGGCCAGAATGTGTCGTACGTCAACATAGGTATCTTCATCGACGTAGGGTTCTGAAGTGATCAGATAAGCAAACTGCTTTCCGTCAGCCTCATCCGGCTCCACGAACACGTCACCGGAACGGTCTTCACTGAAAACCCATTCCATCAGAGCGGATTCCTTATACGGCTGCTTGAGCGCTTTATTTTCCGCCATCATCTTCTCGGCATAGGCCTGTGCCGAGCCGGCTTCATCGATCTTCTCTTTCTCGATCGCCATATTGACATAGAGTGTCAGAGCATTTTTAAAGGAGGCTTCATCCTTGGCCGCACCAAAGGCTGCACGCAGTTCTGCCTTTTCTGCATCTGTCATGCCTTCTGCATAGAGAAAATCGATCTGGATCATATCCACATACTGATAACGCTTCGGATCTTCTTTAAGTCTGGCCGTAATATCGTCCTCCGACACCTGCGCCTCCAGCTCACTGTTCAGCGCCGCGTAACCGCGGTCAGCGAGCAGCATTTTCTGCAGGGCCTGTTCCAGAATATTCCAGTTGATGTTGGTGCCGAACATCTGCTCAAGATAGGTGTCCGCGTCCCAGCCGTAATTTGCCGCATCCGTTTCCAGCTGTTCCTTCTGCGCAGCAATATAATCGAGATCTTCCTGCGTCAGAGAAAGGCCGCGGTCTCTTGCCGCTTCACAGAACGTCAGATAACTGACCGGGTACTTCATCGCCTGCGACATAAACACATCAAACCAGGTCTGAGTTTCGGAAAACTTTTGTTCCTTTAACGAGACCGAGGCATCAATGCCGTAAACGCTGAAGTAAGAATAATAATCCTTGAAAACCATGGCGAAATAGTAAGCCAGTTCGCCCTTGGTGAAGGAATAGTTCTCACTGGAAGCAATAATCGCATCCAGATTGTCCTGCTCTGCAATCAGAGCATAGGTTTCCTGCGGTCCTGTCGGGGCCTCCGTCTCATCACCTGTCGAAGCAGCCGCAGACGACGTCTCTGCAGACGATGCACTGGCAGAAGGATCCTCTGCCGGAGATGACGTCGTCTCCTTCGCACCGCCGCAGGCGGCAAGGCTGAAAACGAGGCACAGAGTCAGAATCAAAGAGATTATTTTTTTCATAGAATACTTTTACTTCTTTCAGACATAATTAAATATCAGTTCAGGAAATCGCGGATCTTACGGCTGCGTACCGGATTGCGAAGTTTGCGCAGGGCTTTTGCCTCAATCTGACGGATCCTTTCACGGGTGACGTCAAATTCCTTCCCCACCTCTTCCAGTGTGCGAGGGTGGCCGTCCTCAAGGCCAAAGCGCCGGATGATCACCTGCTTTTCGCGGTCTTTCAGATCATTTAAGAGCTCATCGATCTGTTCGCGCAGCATCACGCTTTCGATGTTGCTTTCCGGTGTAACGGCATTGTTGTCCGCTACAAAATCGCCGAGGTTGGAATCATCCTCTTCGCCGATAGGGGTTTCCAGGGAAGCGGGTTCACGGGCAATCTGCATGATCTCCATGACGCGTTCCTGAGACATATCGAGATGCTCGGCAAGTTCCGCGATCGAAGGCTCATATCCGAGTTCCAGCGTCAGTTTGCGCTGCATCTTGCTCATCTTGTTGATCGTTTCAACCATATGTACCGGGACGCGGATCGTTCTGGCCTGATCTGCCAGCGCACGGGTGACAGACTGGCGGATCCACCAGGTCGCATAGGTGCTGAGCTTGTAGCCCTTGGTGTAGTCGAACTTTTCAACACCCTTGATCAGGCCAAGGTTGCCTTCCTGCACAAGGTCAAGGAAGCTCATGCCTCTGCCCGTATAGCGCTTCGCAATGCTGACAACAAGGCGAAGGTTTGCCTCGATCAGGCGGTTTTTGGCCTCGTCATCTCCCTCTGATTTGCGCACGGCAAGATCCAGTTCCTCTTCCGGGGTCAGCAGCGGGATCGTACCGATCTCCTTCAGATACATCCGGACAGGATCTTCCGTCCCCACGCCTTCAAGCAGCTCTACCGCATCAAGATTAATGTTTTCTTCTTCAGACAGGGCATCGTCGGGTACAAAGTCATCATCATCCTCCAGGATGAGCGATTCCGTCTGAGACAGTTCCTCTGTCATGGCACGCATCACATCGATATTATTGGATTCGAGGAAGCTGTAAACCTCCTCCAGCTCGCTGGGCGAAAGATCGGTGCCGAGGAAGGTCTCGTTGATATCATTGACTTCAAGAACGCTGTTTTTGGCTCTCGCAAGCTCGAGCAGCTTGTTCATACACTGACGCAGATGTGTTTTATCCATAATTTCCTCCTTTAACTCCGTTCCGCCTGCTTGGGCGAATCCGCCTTTTTTCTCGGATAGACATAAGTCGCTATAAGATAGAACGTGATGATAAATATCACCAGAGCCACTCCCGTCACGATCAGGAAGAGGCTATCCTCTTTGTAAACAAAATCCAGAATATGGGCATCACTGATCAGGACGGACAGGATGTTCGCGCCGGCGTGGATCAGGATCGGTGCCAGAATACTGTGAAAACGCTCATAGGTAAAAGCTAACAGCATGCCCAGAATGAAGGCATAGATTCCCTGCAGCAGATTCCCGTGAACGGCTCCGAAAAACAGAGCCGATAAAAGCATTGCCGGAACCGGATTCAGGTACCAGCGCAGACGCCTGTACGTCAAGCCTCTGAAGATAAGCTCTTCCACGATCGGGATCAGGATTCCTGCAAAGACGATCTCCAGGACGATCTTTCCCTGGAACAGCAGTGCGGCTGTCGCCTCGTATCCGTCAGAGAGGAGTTCTGTCAGCCTGCTGAAAACCATCAGATGATTCAATGCAAGGCATGCGGAGACGCCCATGATAAGCGCCACGATATAGTGGTAAAAGGGAACCGCCTCCCATGCTTCATACACTGCAGCGGCCTTTTCTTTTCTTCTGTCATTCCTGTATAAGAAGATCAGAAGAGGCAGGGTAAGACCGGCAGAGACGGCTGCGATCTCGCCGTAGTGTTCGGCGATCAGGCCGGAAATGGCCAAGGCCATTTCATTCAGATTCGATCCGGTTTCAAAAGCTGATGGATTCAGACTGACAAGCAGCATGCTCATGACAACGCTGACGACAGTTGAAATCAGTTCATAAACCAGAAAAGGATATAAAAGCTCCCACAGCATTACGAAAAAGCCGGGCTTTTGATCAGGTTTCATTCCATCTCCTTTCCGAAGCTGTGCTTCGGACATCCTGTGCCGGGGCACATGGATATTCACGTTAAAATATATATTAAGACGAGTTTCATTTCAAGCAAAACATGCGGCACAAATGTGAATATTTAATGAACTAAAGCCCTGAAATGCACATTTGACCTCATGGGAAAAGGCGGCAGAAAGCCGCCTCTTTCCACTCTTTACGCGCTTTCGCGTTTCTAAGCTCTTACTGCGTTCAGATGCCGTTCAATACAGCCAACGATCATACTGATCGCCACTCGGTTTTCTCCCCCTTCGGGAACAATAATATCCGCATTTTTCTTAGACGGTTCCACATACATTTCATGCATGGGCTTCACGGTGGATAACCACTGCCTGGTCACGCTCTCCACCGTTCTCGCACGCTCACAGACATCGCGGACGACGCGTCGGCACAGCCGGATATCCGCATCCGTGTCCACAAAAATCTTGATATCCATCTGTTCTACCAGAAGCGGTTCGGCAAAAATCATGATCCCCTCTACGAGAATGATCGGACGAGGTTCGATCAGCACCGTCTCACTGCTTCTGTTGTGAACGGTATAATCATATACGGGACAGTGGATGCTCCTGCCCATTTTCAGCAGCCGAAGATGCTCTGCCATCAGCTCTGTTTCAAAGGAATCCGGGCAGTCATAATTGAGGTGCGTGCGTTCTTCATAAGTCAGGTCATCATGTGCCCGGTAATAATTGTCATGATGAACGACGGCGATGTCATCGCCGAAACGGTCCATCAATCTCCTCGTGAGCGTTGTTTTGCCGCTGCCGGAGCCCCCGGCGATCCCTACGACGAGAATATCCTGCATTTTTCCTCCCAAAATCTCATAATTTTTTTGTTGTAATAGGTATAACCGTATGTTAATATATAAACAATAAAATATGCGTGACACCCTGTTATAAAGGAGATGTTGTATGTTCAGCAATCCCGAATATGTCTACGAAGTTTACAAAGAACGGAGTTTTTCCAAAGCAGCAAAAAACCTGTTCATTTCTCAGCCTGCACTCAGCGTGACGATCAAGCGCATAGAGCATAAAATCGGATGTCCGATCTTTGACCGGAGCACCAATCCGGTAGGTCTGACCGAATGCGGGGAAAAATACATTGAAGTCATCAAGCAGTACATGGATCTGCAGAATGGTTTCATGAACTATCTCAGCAATCTGGAAGAGCTGAAGGTCGGGGAAATCAATGTAGGCGGGAGCAATCTGTTTACCTCCTGCATCCTGCCTCCGATCATCGCACGCTTTACCAAACGCTATCCAAGCATCGAGATCAATGTCGTAGAAGCCAACACCCCGCAGCTTGATCAGAAGCTTATGGACGGCAGCCTTGATCTGATCGTTGACAATTATATCTTCGATTCGTCGTCGCATGCCTCTGTGCTGTACCGCATGGAGAATCTGCTGCTTGCCGTTCCTGCCGCCTATCCGGTCAATAACCAGCTGAAAAACTATCAGCTCTCGCTTGACGATATCACGAGCCGGCGCTTTCTGTCGGACATCTTCCCTGCTGTTCCGTTCGAAAGGTTTGCTAACGAGCCCTTTATCCTGTTAAAGAGCGGCAACGATACCCGCGACCGTGCGATGAGCATTTTTGAGCATCACCACATCAAGCCCAACGTGCTTCTTAACCTTGACCAGCAGATGACCAGCTACAATGTTACCTGCTCCGGGATCGGCATCTCCTTTGTTACGGATACACTGGTGATGAACACGTACCACAACCCGAACGTCGTCTTCTACAAGCTTGACCCCGAGTATTCCCGCCGGGCACTCTGCTTCTTCTACAAGAACGGAAAATACGTGACGCGCGCCATGGAGGAATTCCTCAAAATCGCTTCAGAAACCGTTCTCAATTAAGCTGCAGCTTTCGCGTCACACAGGGCAGATCAGTCGTAATGCTTTTCGGCTGTCTCGCCCTGTTTTTTGTACACATGATCCGCCGGAACAAAACCGCGCACAAAGGACAGCGGATACAGATTGGTTCTCGGACCGATCACACTGCCCGGATTGCAGACGGAATTGCAGCCAAGATCCACATAATCGCCGAGCACGGCGCCCATCTTGCGAAGACCGGTCTGGATCTTCTCTCCCTCAAAAGCAATGGTAACATTCTTCTTGTCGGCCTTGATATTGGAAAGGATCGAACCGGCTCCCATATGGGCATGGAAGCCCAGCACGGAATCCCCGACATAATTGTAATGCGGGACTTCGCAGTTATCAAAGATGATGCTGTTTTTCACTTCCGTAGAATTGCCGATCACGCAGTGCGCACCGATGAGCGCGCTGCCGCGCACAAATGCACATTGTCTGACCTCCGTTCCTTCTCCGATGATGCAGGGGCCGTTTAAGGAAGCCGTGGGTGCGATCTTCACGCTTTTGTGCACCCAGACTTCCGGCGCAATTTCCGTGTATTCATTCGCATCAAGTGTTTTTCCGAGTGCAGAGACAAAGCCCTTGATCAACGGCAGAACTTCCCAGGGGTATTCCGTCTGTGCAAAGAGGGCTGCCGCCGCAGTATGGGTGGTATCCAACAGATTCTTGCTTTTCAAAGCCTCAGTGTTCATGATGTTTCCTCCGCTTTCTTTCTGCTTGCTTTTTTATCTGCCAAGGGCTTTCTGCTTCCTTTGGTTTTCTTTTGCGTGCCCGTCTCCTTCCATGACTGATAATACGAAGCCGTATGGGCAAATGCGCTCCGCAGCCACGGTCTGAAGTCCGAATTCTTAACGGCAGCTACCCTTCGTCTGATGAAGTCGTCGAGTTTTGCCATATATTCGTCTGCCGTGATCGTCCCCTCCGCCGTACGTGAAAGGCCGAGTTCCCAGCTTGCGGTAAGCTCCGCATTCAAAAGCGGTTTGATGGAACAGGCCACGGTATCAAATATCATTTCTCCCAGCTGGGTCGGCTGAACGATCTGCGTCTTTTTCACCACAGACAGATAGCGGTTGGTTTCCAACTTTTTAAGGATTTCCGCACGTGTGGCGCTGGTGCCTATGCCAGAGCCCTTGATCTGCGCACGGAGATCTTCGTCTTCAATCAACTGACCCGCATTTTCCATGGCAAGGATCAGGGAACCGGTGTTATAGCGCGAAGGCGGAGACGTTTCTCCTTCTTTGATATCGATCCCTGCCACGGTGAGATTCTGTCCCTTCTTGAGCCCGGAAAGCAGCTCGCCGAGACCTGCTGCGTCCTGCTCCTCTTCTTCTCCGTCTGTCTTCTTTTTGTTCTGCCAGACCCCGCTGACTTTCATGAAGCCCTCGTTTGTCATGGTCTTATAGGCGGCAAAGAAATGCTCCGACCCGATTTGCACCTCCAGCTCATATTTCTGATACTCAGCCGGCGGATAGAATATAGCAAGGAAGCGCCTGACGATCTTTTCATAGACATCCCGGTTTATTTTCGGCATTGAAGCCAGATTCTGCAGGCCCTGCCCGGTCGGTATGATGGCATAATGATCCGTGATCATCTTGTCGTTCGTATAACGGCTCTTTCCTATCCCCTTATACAGACCGTTTTCCAGGACATGGGAGGCATAAGGCGCCGCCTCTTCATATTTTATCAGACCACGCAGATTTTTATCGATCTCTTTCGCAATTGCCGAAGAAAGAACTCGGGCATCCGTACGCGGATAGGTCACCAATTTCTTCTCATAGAGCTCCTGCACGATCTTCAGGGTCTCATCCGGGCTGATTTTCAGGCTGCGCGAGCAGGTGTTCTGCAGCTCGGCAAGGTTGAATAAAAGAGGTGGATTGACTTTTTCTTTTTTGGAGCCGATCCTGACGATCTGCGCACTGACCGGAGGGTCCTTCATAAGATCTGCCGCAGTTTTTTCAGCCTGAGCTTTTTCCTTAAATCCGTTGTTCCGATAAAGATAAGGCGCGCCGGCATGTCTCGAATCATCTGTCACACGCCATTCCGTATCCAGCTGTTTTCCCGTACCGCCTTCCGGAGAAAGGTGCAGGATCAGCTTATAGAACGGCATCTTGACGAAGCTTCTGATCTCACGTTCTCTTCTGACCACCATGCCGAGCACGCAGGTCATGACACGCCCTACCGCAATTTTGATTTTCGGATCGCCGAGGAAATCCCGGATCTCATACCCATATTTGACAGAAAGAAGGCGGGAAAAATTGATGCCCATCAGATAGTCTTCCTTCGCACGCAGATACGCGGCATCGGAGAGATTGTTATATTCCGCATCATCCTTCGCGTTCTGGATCCCGCGGCGGATTTCTTCCTCCGTCTGAGAATCGATCCAGACCCGCAGCTGCTTTGTCGTCTTCGGAACACCGGCCATCTGCGCAACCAGACGGTAGATATATTCCCCCTCGCGTCCTGAGTCCGTGCAGATATAAATGCGGTCCACGTCTTTCCGGTGCATCAGGGATTTTACGATATTAAACTGCTTTTTCACCGCCGGGATCAGTTCATACCTGAACTCTTCCGGAATAAACGGCAGTGTTTCCAGGGTCCACTTTTTCAGTTCGGGATCATACACTTCCGGATAGCTCATCGTCACCAAATGGCCCACACACCAAGTGACGACGGCCCGCTCGCTTTCGAGAAAGCCGTCGTTTCTGGTCATAGGTTCATGGAGTGCCTTGGCGAATTCCTGGGCAACACTTGGTTTTTCAGCGATAAAAAGGGCTTTAGGCATGGGCAATCAGTTCGAGTTTTTCCTTCCTGGAAAGCTTCTTCAGCGCATATTCGCGCTTCATGGCTTCTTCTTTGGAATTATACTCTTCCAGATGCACAAGTTCAACCGGCAATCGGGATTTTGTGTATTTTGCGCCTTTGCCGGCATTGTGCATCTTCAGACGGTGTTCCGGATCATTGGTCCATCCGGTGTACAGCGTCCCGTCGCCGCATCGGAGAATATAGACGTAGGCTGTCATTGTTTTGCACCGGTCTCAATCCCGGCAAGCAACGCATTAAGCGCGGTTTTATCCGCTTCTGACAGCAGGCAATATCTTTTTTCGGAGGACAAGGCTCCGGTCTCGGTATTGTAAAACAATAATTTATTATGGTAAATGAAGGTGACATCCGGTGCAATATCGGGAGCATTCTCTGTCATGGTGCACAGTGCTTCATCCAGAAACGGGATCTTTTTATCTCCGAAATCGACCTGGGAACAAGTGATAACTTCACTGTAAGGCTGCGCTTCATTCCGCCCGGATTTCGTAGCCGTGGCTTCAGTAGCTTCCGGGTAAAAGACATCCCCGGTTTCCTCCGTCATCACCGTAGCTGCAGGCGCCTTAGTTGCGGCAATGCTTTCTTCCTTGCTGATCCCGTCCGTTGTTGTCGGCAGGGCTTCTGGTGCAGTGGTATTAGCCGGAGACATCGTCACATCTGCATAAGCAAAAGTAAGCTCGGCAGTTTTTTTGCTGAAGTTATTGTCCGGATTAACCGTAAAGACAAGGACAGCCACTGCAGCTGCTGAAGCCAAAACACCCCATATCTTCCGGGGGAAGCGGCGGATCTTCGTCTCCGGCTCCTGCGAGGCGGCAGGATCCTCAGCTGGGTCCGCTGTCAAAGGCGCAGCATTTCTTTCCGCTGCCTTTACTGCCTCCAGCAGTTTTCGGTGCTGCTGCTCATCCAGCTTTATTCGGTCCATATAATCCTTATAAGCTTTCATTTCATGCCTCCCACGAATCCTTCAGCACCTGCTTTAACAGTGTCCGTCCTCTTGACAGCCTCGTTCTGACTGTACTGACGTTTTCTCCCAGAATCTCGCCGATTTCCCGCGAATTGTATTCTTCGTAATAGTACAAATAAATCACTTCTCTGATCTTTTCCGGAAGCTTCATCACTTCCTGGATCAAACCTTCTTCCTCACGGGTTTCCGCCGGATAGATATCCAGCAGTTCACAGGAAGTCCTGTGGGCAGCTGATTTCACCAGATTGCGGGAAAGATTGATGACCACACGAAGCAGCCAGGCTTTTTCATGCTCGTCTGACTCAAAATCCGGCCTTTTCGTAATCCACCGGATGAATGTTTCCTGAACCATGTCCAGGGCATCTTCTCTGTTCCCGGTGATTGAAAGAGCCGTGCGGTATAGCAGATTTTCGTATTTCATTACGATTTCTTCCGCTGTTCTCATTTTTTTCCTTTCCCTCAACAATACAAATAAAAGCTGCTGAAAGTCCCGCCTTATCTGCAAACAATAACGATTTTATAAATTCTTTATATTTTCCTCTTGCTGGGATCCGGCAGGTCTCTTTCCTTTTGTATTTTAATCTTTTTTCCGCAGTTTTGCAACGTTTGATGGCTTCCGTTTGTTTTATGTGCAGAAAAGATCATTTATTGCCCGACATTAAATCAAAGGAGGAATCGATATGAAAAGAAGGATAAGTATCTGCTTTGCCTGTTTTCTGAGTCTTGCCCTTTTGCTCTCCGGATGCGGAAGCTCCGGAAAGATGCAGAATACGACGGATATTAAGGAAGACCTTTCCGGGGATATTCCTGCCTCATACACCTATGACGCTGCGCTGCCGGCTTTCGCATACGAAGGCGCGCAGAAAACGAGCAGCGAGACCCCCGATAAGCCTGCTGAAAATGCTGCCGCGTCTGGCCGGAAACTCGTAAAGACGATGTCATTTTCCATTGAGACGCAGGACTTCGAAAAGTCGACGGCTGATATCGCGGCCATGGTAAGTGCCATGGGCGGATATATCGAGAACGCCTCGGTCTCGGGAAACAGCTACCGCAAAACCGATACGCGCACGGCTTCTTATGTGCTGCGTATTCCTGTCTCCTCCCTTGCCGAGTTTGAAGGAAAGATCGGCAGCACCGGCAATGTCACTTCACGCTCAGAGCAGGTAAAGGACATCACACTAAACTATACCGATACCGCAAGCCGCCTGAAGTCTCTTGAGACGCAGCGGGATACGCTCATTGAAATGATGGCAAAGGCGGAAAAGTTAGAAGACCTCCTCACGATCCAGGATCATCTTGCGGAGATCGAATACGAACTGGAGAACTACGCCTCGCAGCTTCGGCTCTATGATAACCAGGTGGAATACTCTTCCGTCTCGATCAAACTCACCGAAGTCAAGATATACACGGAACCGGTGACCGAGCCCGAGACCTTCAGCGAACGGATCGCCGCTGCGTTCAAGGAAGGGCTTGAATCAACCGGTGAATTCTTCAAGGATCTGGCTATTTTCTTAGCCGGAAGCCTTCCCGGACTCCTGATCTTTGCGGTCATTATCATCGTTATCGTGCTGCTCGTCCGGAAAGCCATCAAAAAACGGCGTGCCGTAAAGGCCGCCGCAAAGACCCACCAATAGCGGAAACAGGCAGAAATGATAAAGCATAAACTGTTCTAAAACATCTTACGGTCGGGGGTCGTGTTCCCGGAGAAAGTGTTCTCCGTCGGTCATGATCCCCGTTTCGTCTGAAAGCGAAAGGACAGCCCTTCCGGAAGAAGCGTCTCCGAGTGCTGAGGCAAAAGCTTCAGGATCAGCCGTCAGATAAAGGGATATCTCCGTTTTTTCGCCATAGCTGCGAGAGGCCTCATAAACGGTCTCATCGTTCCGGATAAGCTTGTCGATCCTGGCCAGATCGGAATATCCGCAGGTGACGGAGGCCTTAACTGCGGGGCGGACCACTGCCGTTTCCGCATGGTCCAGTGCATCCTGGGAAGCCGCCGTATATGCCCGCACAAGGCCGCCGGTTCCTAACAGCGTTCCGCCGAAATACCGCGTGACAATGATTAACACGTCGTGGATTTCCCTCCCGAGCAGCACTTCAAGGATCGGCTTTCCCGCCGTACCGGACGGCTCGCCGTCGTCGCTGAAGCGGCAGGTCTCGTTCTGCGGTCCAAGCGCATATGCCCAGCAGTGATGCCTTGCATCGTACGTTTTCTTTCTTTCTGCCGCAATCAGAAACGCGGCTTCCTCCTCTGAATGCACGGGATAGGCCGTCGCCAGAAAACGGGAGCGTTTCTCTTCGTAGTAACCGTTTCCGGTTTTATTTAAGATCCTGTAGGATGCTGCCACCTTAGTCTCCTCCGTTCTTTAGTTAACCATATCATGAAGGAAAGAATTTGCCAAGGAAGTTTTTCTTTACCGATCGACTGCCTATCTGCTATAATGTCCGCGGGAGGCGATTATGAAATACGATGCTGAAAGTGTTGCATACGAGCTTGAGCATGCGGCTCACCGGGGAGGCAAAATGACCAGCCGCCTGATTCTTCATGTGCTGAAGATCATGGTTCTCCTGATTGTTCTTGTCTTCGCGATCGGCGGCAGCTTTCTCTACGGAACCGTTAAGGGGATCGTAGACACTGCGCCCGAAGCCGAATCCCTGACCGTCACACCGCTCGGCATAGCCTCGGTCCTCTATGACAAAGAGGGAAATTCCGTGGAAATGTTGATCAAATCCGGCTCCAACCGTGACCCTGTGCCTCTGTCCCGTATTCCCCAGGACCTCATCGACGGCTTTGTGGCTATCGAGGACGAACGCTTCTGGACCCATGAGGGGGTGGATATCCGCGGGGTACTGCGTTCCATGGCGTCTCTTCTTCTGCGAGGACATATCAATGGCGGCGCATCGACGATCACCCAGCAGCTGATCAAGAACAACGTTTTTAACGGCGGCACGGAAAAAGGCTGGGGCGCCCGTTTTATCCGCAAATTCCAGGAGCAGTATCTGGCGATCCTGCTTGAAAAGGAAGTCCCCAAAAAAGAAATCCTGATCAGTTATCTGAATTCCATCAACCTCGGACAGAACAGCTTAGGCGTTCAGGTGGCCAGCCAGCGCTATTTCGGCAAAGATGTGGAGGATCTTACCCTTTCGGAATGTGCCTGCATTGCGGGCATCACGCAAAACCCTTACCGATATAATCCGATACGTTTTCCGGAAAACAATACGACCCGCCGTCTGTCCGTACTGAATCATATGCTGGATCAGGATCTGATCACCCAGGCAGAATATGATGAGGCCATCGCCGATACGGCTTCGCTTTATGAACGAATTGCAGAGAACAATCTGAAAATCAAGGAGAATGCGTCGCCTTACAGTTATTTTACCGACGCCGTCATTAATGAGGTTCTGGAAGACCTCCAGAACACCTTAGGCTACAGTGAAGCCGATGCCTATACGCTGCTGTACAGCGGCGGTCTGAACATTTATACCACCATGGACAGCAAGATCCAGGCCGTGCTCGACGAGGAAGTGAACAATCCCGCGCACTACCCGGAGGACTGCTTCCAGTGGTCTTTTACTTGTACCATCAATGTTGAAAACGCAGACGGAACCACCGGGACCTACAACGAAAACCACATCAAAAACCGCTATCAGCTGCATGATCTGGTTTTTGAAAGCAAGGACGAAATCACCGCCCTCATTGAACGCTTTAAAAAAGAAATGCTGCCGGAGGGCGCTGCTGTCGCCGATGAAAAGATTTACTATACGCTTCAGCCGCAGCTTTCCGCTGTCATCATCGATCAGAGCAACGGCCACGTCCTTGCCATCTGCGGCGGACGCGGCGAAAAAAACGTCAGCCGTTCCTATGACCGCGCGATCGATACCTACCGCTCGCCCGGCTCCACCTTCAAGGTCCTGTCTACTTTTGCCCCCGGCTTAGATAACGGTTCGATCACCCTGTCAAGCTGGCAGAATGATGTCCCGTTCTCGGTTCAGGACTATACCATGCGAAACTGGTGGGGCAGCGATCTGTGGCTCGGGCGCAGCACGGCCCGTATGGCAATCGTCTATTCCATGAATGTTGTATCCGCTGCCTTCATGATCCATAACGTCGGTATTGAACCGGCCTTTGAAGCCCTGGAAAACTTTGGCTTTACTTCCCTTGTGCGCAGCGAAACGATCGGCGGCAAGGTCTATTCCGATCTCGGCCCTGCGCTCTGCCTGGGCAGTCTGACCAGGGGCGTCAACCTGCTTGAACTGACTGACGCTTATGCGGCACTTGCCAACAGCGGCACTTACACCGAGCAGACCTTTTATACCAGGATCACCGATCACAGCGGCAATGTTCTGTTAGACAAAACGCAGGAATCCTATCAGGTTGTCAAGCCTTCCACTGCTTATCTTCTGACCTCTGCTATGGCAGATTCCATGAACGATCAGCGGGCCAAGGGAACCTGGGTCAATTCCAGTTCTGTCTCGGCAACCCTCGCCGGAGGAATGCCGGCAGCCGGCAAATCCGGAACCGCAACAGACGGAACCGGCAGAGGCCGCGACTACTGGTTTGTCGGCTATACCAATTACTACACGATGGGTGTTTGGAGCGGATTTGACGACGGCAGCAAAACACTTAACGGCAGCGTCACCATGAACAACTACCACAAGAATGTATGGAAGGCTGTCATGGATCGCATCAATGCAGGAAAACCGGCCACGCCCTTTACACAGCCCGGCAGCGTCACCGCCTGTTACGTATGTCCGCTGTGCGGCAAGCTGGCTATCCCCGGTGTATGTGAGCTGGATGAGAACAATAAGCCCTATATGGAATATTTCACACGCGGTACGGAGCCCACGGAAAAGTGTGACTGTCATATGCTGATTCACATCTGCGCGGAAAGCGACTGTGAAGCCAATCCCTGGTGTGTCGCCACATACAGCAAACTTTTTTATGACATGCCTCCTACCGATACCGTCACCGTTGATTCCCCGTATATCTATCGTTATGATGAGAATCCTCCGATGTGCTATATCCACAAGGAACCTGAGACTACGGAAGAGGAAACCACCGAGGAAAGTACCGATGCGGAAACGGATACTGAAACGGATGCCGGTGATTCCGATACAGATACGGATACAGATATCGATCCTGCTGATCCCGTTCAGCCCGGAGACGCGTATGATCTGCCTGCAGATCCGGATCTTCCGTAAGCGAAAAATCCTTTTCAGAAATCAAATACGAAAAAGCGATTGCCGCGGCGCTGCAGGCGCCGCGGCAATCGCTTTTTCTGATACTTTATTACATTATGCGGGTTCCTTCAGGCACACGCTCATCCACAAAAATCACCTGTACACCGCAGGCATTATTGGTCGCAGCAAGCAGCATGCCTTCGCTCGTCACGCCGGTAAGGCGCGCAGGCGTCAGATTGCAGACCACGATGATCTTCTTTCCGACCAGTTCCTCACAGCTGTAGTCATCCTTGATCGAAGAAACGATCACACGTTCCCTGATGCCGTCAAACAGCGTCAGCTTCAGGTTGTTGCGGGCCTTGCGGATCTCCTGAGCCTTGACGATGCGGCAGACCCGAAGATCGGTCTTCATGAAGTCGTCCTTACTGATCATTTCTTCGGAGAAAGGCGCTACCGGATCGGGATCGCCGTATACGCGTTCCTTCTTTTCTTCGGCAGGCTTTTCCTCTTCGGCTTCGGGATGGAGCTCTGCTTCCGTCTTCGGCGCCGTGAAATCAAGCAGCGGGAGGATGTCCTCCGGTTTCATCGCATTCAGGAACAGATAGAGGCGCGGACCTCTCTCCTTTCCGAGCAGCAGGAGGTAGACCAGCTTGAAGAAGCGTCCCTGCACCGCCTTAAGGTTCGGCGCATCCGCTCCGTAGACAGCCTTCGGAATATCATAAAGCTTCGTATTCAGATCATCGAGCGAGTAACCGCCGGCCGCAATATAGTCCTTAAGCAGAGCGATCTCGCTCTTTTCCTCATCAGTCATGCTTTCGTAGAGCTCAAAATCGCGGGTCTTTCTCAGCTTGTTCGCCTGTTCGGGCGCGCACTGCTCGAGCCAGTAGCGGGCCAGCTCCAGTCTGTCCGCAAAATCCTCGCGGGTGTAGGGCATATTGATCTTTTTGAAAATGGTCTCCATGAGCGGCACATCGAAATTGACGATGGAGCCGAGCTGGACAAGCAGGGACATGGGCGGTGTCTTCAGGTTCGCGCCTCTCGTCAGGCAGTCCTGCATGGCGATGGTGCCGTACTCATCTGTCTTTCCGGCGACATAATCGTTGTATTGCTTGTCGAATTCGAAGTACTGGCGCAGGATCCCGTCGTCAAAGCAGAAATCGAAGGCCTTCGTGGGATCGCAGCGGGAATACAGCCACAATAACACCTCGGGCTGATAAATCTTTAAAAGCGTATCCGGGGTCAGGTTCAGGCCGGATGATCCGCTCATCTTGCCGGTTGCGCCCTTGATGCCGATGAATTCGTAGCCCTGGAAGAACGGCGCGTCGTAGCCGAAGATCTCCTTCGCAATGACCTTGCCGTTGTCGTAGCTTCCGCCGGGGCTTGCATGGTCCTTTCCGCCGGGTTCGAAATCAACGCCCTCATACAGCCAGCGCATGGGCCAGTCGACCTTCCAGGCCAGCTTGCAGTTTGTATCCTTGTGGAAATCGAAGGTGCCGTGATGGCCACAGGCACATTCGTATTCCGCTTTGTCGTCATCGGACAGGTTTAAGATCTTTGTGGTATCGCGGTGGCAAACCGGGCAGTAGATGCTGACCGGGTAATAAGCCTCGCGCTCGCCTTCCTGGGCATCCTGGGTACGGAAGCTGTCCAGAATATCGAAGATATGGCCGCGTTCATGGAGCGCGTGCAGAACGTGCTCCTTATAGGCGCCGCTTCTATACATCTCCGCCTGATAGCGATAGTCCAGCGTTATCCCGATCTTCTCCATCGAAGCGATGAATTCATTTTCGAAATAGGCCGCATAGGAAGGCGCGCCGCTCTCAAAGGGATCCGGCACGTCAACATAGGGAAAGCCAACATACTTTTCGAAATCGTCACGGACCGCCGACACATTTTTCGGCACCTTCCGCAGACGGTCGAACTCGTCCCAGCTGAACAGGAGCTTTGCCTTTTTTCCCGCGCGCTCCAGGGCCTTTACAACAAAATAACTGGTAGCAATATCACGGAAATTACCGATGTGGATCGAGCCCGAAGGGCTGATCCCTGCTGCACATACATATTCTTCCTTATCCGGACGGCGGGCAATGATCTTTGCCGCCACCTCATCTGACCAGTGCATAAGCAACACCTCAAAATTTGATTTATGTGAAAGTATAGCATCTCTGCGTGATAAACACAAGACGAAAATCAGCGGATCACAGGCTCAAAAAGTCATCGGATCACAAGCTCCACCGGGCAGTGGTCGGAGCCGTAGATCTCCGAATGGATCCCGGCCGATTCGATCCGGTCCGCAAAGCGCTTCGAAACGATGAAGTAATCGATGCGCCATCCTGCGTTCCTCTCCCGCGCCTTCATGCGGTAGGACCACCAGCTGTAGGCACCCGCAAGATCCGGGTAGAGATAGCGGAAGGAATCCACAAAGCCTGCTGAAAGAAGCTCCGTCATCTTGCCTCTCTCCTCATCGGAAAAACCCGCGTTCATGTGATTGGAGGCCGGATTTTTCAGATCGATCTCTTCATGTGCGACATTCAGATCGCCGCAGAGGATCACAGGCTTATTCTGATCCAGACTCACCATGTAATTCCGCAGCGCATCCTCAAAACGGAGCCGGTATTCGATCCGTTTCAGACCGTCCTGGGAATTCGGCGTATAGCAGCAGATCAGATAAAACGCCGGATATTCACAGGTGATGACTCGTCCCTCGTGATTGTGCTCTTCCTCGGGCAGCCCATACGTGACGGAAAGCGGCTCTTCCTTCGTAAAAACCGCCGTACCGCTGTAGCCTTTCTTTTCCGCATAGTTCCAGTAGGCGCGGTATCCGGGCAGGTCCAGATCAAGCTGCCCTTCCTGAAGCTTACTTTCCTGGATGCAGAACACATCGGCGTTCAATTCATCGAAAGCTTCTTTGAAATTTTTCCCGATCACGGCGCGCAGGCCGTTCACATTCCATGAGATCAGTTTCATCATTGTTTCCTTTCTTGAAGGGATGCAGGCAGCATTGTAGCAAAAGCAGTCCGGAATGTCAAAAGAGAAAAGCCCCTTTCCGGTTTTTCCGGAATGGGGCTTTTGCTTATTTTGCATAATCGACGGAACGGGATTCGCGGATCACGCTGACCTTGATCTGTCCGGGGTATTCCATCTCATCCTCAATTCGCTTGGCGATATCATGAGCCAGGATCGTCATGGCATCATCATTGATCTGTTCCGGTACGACCATCACGCGGACCTCACGGCCGGCCTGGATCGCAAAGGACTTATCCACACCCTTGAAGCTGCTGGTGATTTCTTCCAGCTGAGTCAGGCGGTTCGTATAAGTCTCCAGCGTTTCACGGCGGGCACCGGGCCTTGCGGCAGAGATCGCATCCGCTGCCTGAACGATGCAGGCAATCAGACTGGTCGCTTCCACATCACCGTGGTGAGATTCCACGGCGTTGATGACCACCGCGTTCTCACGGTATTTGCGGCACAGATCCGCACCGATCTGCACGTGCGAGCCTTCCATGTCATGGTCTACGCTCTTGCCGATGTCATGCAGCAGACCTGCACGCTTGGCAAGACGCACGTCCAGTCCCAGTTCTCCCGCAAGAAGACCTGACAGATGCGCGACCTCGATCGAATGCTTGAGGGCATTCTGCCCATAGCTCGTGCGGAAATGCATCCGTCCAAGGAGCTTGACCAGTTCCGGATGAATGCCGTGCACGCCCACTTCCAGAACAGCGGCTTCGCCCTGTTCTTTGATGAACTCTTCCACTTCCTTTCTGGATTTGGCTACCACCTCTTCGATCCTGGCCGGATGGATACGGCCGTCCAGGATCAGCTTCTCAAGAGCGATTCTGGCGATCTCGCGGCGCATCGGGTCAAATCCGGAAAGCACGACAGCTTCAGGCGTATCATCCACGATCAGGTCCACGCCCGTCGCCTGCTCCAGCGCACGGATATTGCGGCCTTCGCGGCCGATGATGCGGCCCTTCATCTCATCGTTCGGAAGCGGCACTACGGAAATGGACACTTCAGCCACATGGTCGGCGGCACACTTCTGAATGGCAGTAACGATATATTCCTTTGCCTTTCTGGTGGCTTCTTCCTTGGCCTGTGCATCGATTTCCCGCAGCTTCTTGGCGATATCATGCTTGGCATCTTCTTCGACACTGCGAATGAGGTATTCCTTGGCTTCCTCTTTGGAAAAACCCGAGATCTGTTCCAGCATATTCTGCTGCTGGTCGATGATCTCCTGAACTTTCTGGTCCTTCCGCTTTAACTGCTCATCTCTGGCCTGAACACTTTGTTCCTTGCGTTCCAGGGATTCAATCTTGCGGTCAAGATTTTCCTCCTTGTTCTGCAGGCGGCGTTCTGTCCTTTGTAATTCGGCTCTTCTTTCCTTGGTTTCCCGTTCCAGATCATTTCTGGCAGCGAGATTTTCCTCCTTGGCTTCCAGAAGAGCTTCCCGTTTCTTTTCTGCTGCTGTTTTAATGGCTTCATCTATGATTTCACGCGATTTCACCTCGGCTGTCCCAACCGTCTCTTCGTAAATCTTCTTCTGGCGGGAAGCGGAAAGGTTCCATGCGAGAAAAGCTGCGATCAGTACGCATGCGACAATGATCCCGATCCAAACAAGTGGACTTAACCCCGGTCTCATCGGCGCTGCCGCAGCTATCATCATCAGTTGCGTCACAGGAGCACCTCCTTTATTAAATTTTCATGGTACAATATGTGAATTGCTAATGAAAACAACATATCTATGATATTTTAACGAAACATTAAAGGTCTGTCAAGGAAAATTTCCTCTGACAGACCTTTAATGATAAATCTATGCGTTGAATATATTCCGATATTCTTCTTACAGTTTTACCCGGCAGAAGTTCTTCTTGCCTCTGCGGATCAGGAGCCCTTCGCCGCCCAAGGCATCCGCGGTATAAAGCGTCTTGAAGTCGCCGACCTTCTCTCCGTCCACGTTAACGCCGCCCTGCTCCACGGCACGTCTGCCGTCGGAACGGGTCTGCACAAGACCGGATTTAACAAGCAGGCTTACGATATCGACCGAGCCGTCTTTCAGGTCATCAGCTGTCAGCACGCAGGTGGGCACATCTGCCGCGGCGCCGCCTTCAAAGAGCGCGCGGGAAGCGGCTTTTGCCTTCTCCGCTTCTTCCTTGCCGTGTACGTCGCGGGTCAGTTCGTAAGCAAGGATCTCCTTGGCTTCGTTCAGCTTGCTGCCTTCCCATTTATCCATCTCTTCGATCTGCTCGAGCGGCAGGAAGGTGAGCATGCGGATGCACTTCATCACGTCGGCGTCGCCAACGTTTCTCCAGTACTGGTAGAATTCATAAGGGCTCGTCTTGTTCGCATCGAGCCAGACGGCATTCCCCGCGGTCTTGCCCATCTTGTTGCCGTTCGAATCAGTGAGCAGCGTGATGGTCATGGCATGCGCATCCTTGCCAAGCTTTCTGCGGATGAGCTCCGTGCCGCCCAGCATATTGCTCCACTGGTCGTCCCCGCCGAATTCCATGTTGCAGCCGTAATTCTGGAACAGGTAATAAAAATCGAAGCTCTGCATGATCATGTAGTTGAATTCCAGGAAGGAAAGACCTTTCTCCATCCGCTGCTTGTAGCATTCCGCACGCAGCATGTTGTTCACGGAGAAGTGCGGTCCGACGTCGCGGATGAAATCGATATAATTCAGATTCAGCAGCCAGTCGGCGTTGTTCAGCATGCGGGCCTTGCCCTCGCCGAACTCTATGAAGCGCTCCATCTGCTTTTTGAAGCACTGTGCGTTATGGTCAATAGTCTCACGGGTCAGCATCTTGCGCATGTCGGTGCGGCCGGACGGGTCGCCGATCATGGTCGTGCCGCCGCCGATCAGGGCGATGGGCTTGTTGCCGGCCTGCTGCAGACGCTTCATGAGAGTGAGCGCCATGAAATGACCGGCCGTCAGGCTGTCCGCCGTGCAGTCGAAACCGATGTAGAAAGTCGCTTTTCCTTCGTTGATCAGGTTTTTGATCTCTTCTTCGTTCGTCACCTGCGCGATCAGGCCGCGGGCAACCAGTTCGTCATATAAAGTCATCGTGAGACTCCTTATTCTTTAATATGAATCCATATCTTACAACGATTTACGCGATAAGTCAAACGGGAGCCGATATTTTTCGTATTATGTAAGATTTCTCTGCGGATATCGTGTATACTGGTGAAAGGAGGAAAGCCCGATGGAGGATGAAAAGATCTTACAGCTTTATCTGGACAGAAATGAACTGGCCATTCATGAGTCCGCGGAAAAGTACGGCGCATACTGCCGCGCTGTCGCGATGAATATCCTGGGCGATCCCGATGACGCAGAGGAATGCGTAAACGACACCTGGTTTAAAGCCTGGAATGCCATTCCGCCGGCAAGCCCCGCCGATCTTCGGACATATCTGGGCAAGATCTCCCGAAACCTTGCTTTCGACAGGTACCGTACGGAACACCGGGATAAGCGCGGCAGCGGTGAAGAAGCGCTGCTGCTTGATGAGCTTGAAGAGATCGTTTCCGGGCACGAAGACGCGTCTTCTTCGCTAATCGCAAGGGAACTTCTTAGTGAGATCCGGCAGTTTCTTGCCCTGCAGACAAAGGAAAAACGCGTCATGTTCGTGCGCAGGTACTGGTACGCCGATAGTGTTACAGCGATCGCAAGGCGCCTTGGCGTAAGCGAAAACAGGGTCTCCGTCACCTTGAACCGCTTAAGAAAAAAGCTGAAAGACCATCTGAACCAGAGAGGCTACGACCTATGAAAAAAGAAGAATTATTTGAGACGCTGCAGGATCTGGATGATGCGTTCATCCGGGAAGCAGAGGATCATTCGGTAAAAAAAGTAAAAACCAGAAATCTGTATGCCTATGCTTCGATCGCTGCGGTATTTGTACTTGCTCTGATCGCCGGCATCATTTTCAGGGAAAAGAAGCCGGTCACTTTCGGCACCTCTTCCGCTCCCGAAAGCGTGCAGGCTGAAAGCGAAGAAAGACACTATATTTATCCGGAACGTCTGGTTAGCATCAATCCTTCCTATCCCGTGTCTGCCATAAAGGATATGGATGCACAGTCTTTCAGGGTTAGCGATCAGTATCTCAAATGGTTTTCGGATTACCGTGAAAAGGCAGAAGCGTCCTCCGGTCTTCAGGCACAGATGATGCCCTACTGCCAGGCGCTGATCGGAAACGTTCTTGCCGAAAGCGGAGAAAATGCGGTCTGCTCCCCACTGAACACCTATATTGCTTTTTCCATGCTTGCGGAAGTAACTGACGGCAATACCCGCAGGCAGCTGCTGGACATGCTCGGTGCAGAGGATATCGAAACACTGCGCCGGAACGTAAGCTCTCTTTGGAACAGCAATTACGCCGACACGCCTGTGCTCAAATCTCTGCTTGCCAATTCCGTATGGATCGACCAGGCTGCCGGCTTCAATGAAAAAGCCTTGAGCAGACTGGCTGAGACATATTATGCCTCCTCCGTCAGCGGCGATATGTCCTCATCTGAAATGCTTGAAGCCCTGAAGGCCTGGATCAACGATAACACCGGCGGTCTTCTTAAAGACTATGTTGACAGCATGCAGCTTGATCCCGAGACCATTTTGATGCTTGCCTCTACGATCTATTATAAAGCAGCCTGGATAAACTGTTTTTACACAGATGAAACAAAAGCAGAGATCTTCCACGGAGAAAAGGGAGACAAGACCGTGCAGATGATGCACAGTCATGATTCCCAGGGCGTCTATTACGGAGAAAAGTATACGGCTGTTCGTCTTTCCCTGCAGGACAGCGGCTTCATGTACTTCCTTCTTCCCGAGGAAGGCACCGATGTCAGCGCACTGGCTTCCGATCCGGAGGTCTATGAAATGCTGACACGAAAAACCGACATAGATGAAGCGACAAAACAGGAGGAACGCTGGGCTTTTCCCATGGTCAATCTCTCTGTTCCCAGGTTTTCCGTATCCGGAAGCACAGATCTGAAAAATGTGCTTGCTGCAGTTGGCGCAACCGACGTGCTTGAAGCCGGCAAGGCAGATTTCAGCCCACTTACAGCGGCGGAAGGCATGTTTCTTTCCTCAGCTGAACACACTGCCAGGGTCGAAATCGATGAAGACGGCATAACAGCCGCCGCCTATACGGTACTTGCTCTTACCGGAGGTATGCCGCCTGAGGAGGTCATTGATTTCGTCCTCGACAGACCTTTTCTGTTCGTGATTACCGGCTTTGACGGCTCTCTCCTGTTTTCAGGGATTGTGCGGAATATCGATTAAGTATTCGTAATATGCCGAGGGATGCGGTATGAAGCCGCATCCTTTTTCTGTGTCTGTAATTCGGAAAAAACAGAATCTGTTCTTGCAAAAGCTTTCTTCCTCTGATAGAATAAATCAGAAAACCAAATCGGAAAGAGGTGCATTCTATGGAAAACATGGACAACGTAACGATCCTTACCCATCCGCTGATCAAGCACAAAATTACAATGCTTCGCGACATCAATACCGGAACCAATGAATTCCGTCAGCTCGTGGAAGAGATCGCAACCCTGATGGGCTATGAAGCACTTCGCGATCTTCCTCTGGAAGACACCGAAGTCACCACCCCGATCGAAACTTGTCTTTCTCCTATCATCAGCGGCCGTAAGCTCGCTATCGTTCCGATCCTTCGTGCCGGGCTCGGCATGGTCGATGGTCTGCTGAACCTTACTCCCACTGCCAAAGTCGGTCATATCGGTCTTTACCGCGATCCTGTAACGCATGAACCTCATGAATACTACTGCAAGCTGCCCAGTCCCATCGAAGAACGCACCATCATCGTTGTCGACCCCATGCTTGCTACCGGCGGAAGCGCTGTTGACGCCGTCCGCATGATCAAGGAGCACGGCGGCCGGAAGATCAAATTCATGTGCATCATTGCCGCACCGGAAGGTCTGGAAAAGCTGCACACAGAGTGCCCTGATGTACAGATCTATGTTGGCAACCTTGACCGCTGCCTGAATGAAAACAAGTACATCATGCCGGGTCTCGGCGATGCCGGCGACCGTATCTTCGGAACAAAATAAGACGATCTTGCTGCGGCGGCCCTTATGCGGCCGCTGCACCTTTTAAGGAGCGCACATGCCGGAACCTCTTATCGACAACAAAACCACCCTGAATAAAGCCTGGCGGCATTTCGTGACTATCACGAAACACCGCCATCTTGTCATGCGCTATTGCTTCCGCTGCGGGCTGTACCGGCAGGGACTGATGCACGATCTCTCCAAGTACTCTCCCACCGAATTTTTGAAGGGTGCCAGGTATTATCAGGGTACACAAAGTCCCAACAACGCTGAGAGGAAGGATACCGGCGTTTCGCTTGCCTGGCTGCATCACAAAGGGCGCAACCGTCATCACTATGAATACTGGATGGATTACAATTTCCCGGAGGGAGCCTCCCGCCCTGTCTTCGGCCCCATCAAAATGCCGAACCGCTACATTCTGGAGATGTTCTGCGACCGCGTGGCAGCCTGCAAGGTGTATCATCCGGATGATTTCACAAACGATATGCCTCTGCTCTATCTGACGACCCATCAGGGCGTGAATCTGATGACAGACGAGACCACAAGGAAACTGACCATGCTACTGGAAATGTACCGCGACATGGGCGATAAGGCCTTCGACGAAGTACGGAAAGCTGTGCAGCAAGTCAGAGTTAACTGATTATTTGTATTTTTAAAGCTTTATTGTTTATTATAATAATCAAATATTACATTTTCCTTTGCACAGGAGCTATATAATACCCCCGCATAATCACCAACCAATTCCTTAAAGAGTTTAAGCGCATATTCCGTGGTTTCTTCATCGTAAGCCGAAACACTGACAGAGATTCTGTTCGATAAATGATCGTAATGTGTACACGGGTAATATGCCATTAATTCTTTTTCTGCAGCGGTTCCTTTTCCATTCACAACCGAAATGTTAATACCGGAGATCTTGCTGTTAATTTCCTGTAAAAGCTCCATCGTCTTAAAATAAGAGCCAAAATCACCGCATCTTACGATCACATCTGTCTCAAAATCTATCTGCTGCAATTCGTGTATACAGGTCTGTGACTGACATGACAACAAAACCGTAAGCTGATGGTCTTCGTTAAGATAGTGACCACCGTAATGATCATAGATTTTACCATCCTTATGCTGCTCCAGATATTGATATAATTTATCTCCATCTCTTGAAGCAGCCTGCCACTTTAGCAAAACCTCGTCTTCACTATCACCCGGTCCCTGTTCGTCAGCCTTATCTGTTTCAAATTCTGATCTGATGCGTGAAGCAAGTATTCTTATATCCGGCTTGGCGTCAGCAGTGATTACTGACGCAGAACATAGACTTATCGTCAGGAGTATCATACCAAGAATCCCGATTAGTTTTTTCCGCATCAGTATCTTCCCTCCTCGTGAAGAATATGGCTTCAAAACTTCCACTCAGCGTTGTATTTCTGCTGGCGAAGGAAGTTCTCATCCGGTTCGGCACTTACCTGTTTTGTTTTCTCAATTCGGCCGTAGGTTTCTGCCAGATCCCGGATCCTGGCTGCAAGCTTGTCTGAGGTTTCCCCTTTCAGCATGCGCCACTGCCAGTTGCCCGACTGGGTGCCGGGATTGTTCATGGTGTGGCCCCGGCCAAGTCCCAGATAATCCTGCATCTGAGCAACAAACAGCTTGGCCACACTGCCCATGCCGCCGCGGATGATGCCCCAGTTAAAGGGCTCCTCTTCACCGATAGAAAGATATTTCCGGGCAAAGGAGACATCTTCCGGATTGGCATCCTCCCCCCACTGCATGAGCGGACAGTTGTCGTGTGTTGCCGTGTAGCAGATACAGTTCGGAACATGGTTATGCGGCAGATAGTTGCTCGGCTCCTTGGAATCAAAGGCAAATTCGAGCACCTTCATACCCGGCCAGCCGGACTCTTCAAGAAGCTGCACAACGCTGTCCATCGGGGCGCCGAGATCCTCTGCAATGAATTCAATATTCGGGAACCATCCTTTTAATGTCCCGATCAGATCCATGCCGGGCCCTTTGTTCCATCTGCCGTTTTTCGCCGTCGGAGACCCGTTCGGCACTGACCAGTAGGTGTCAAACCCCCGGAAATGATCGATGCGGATGACGTCATACAGTTTGCTGGCCGCGTCGATCCTGCGGATCCACCAGCCATAGCCGTCCTGCTTCATAGCATCCCAGTCATACAGCGGGTTGCCCCAGAGCTGGCCGTCTTCGCTGAAATAATCCGGCGGAACACCGGCCACCTCAAGGGGCACATTTTTCTCATCCAGCTGGAAAAAGCGCGGCTCTGCCCAGACCTCTGCACTGTCCATGGCTACGTAGATCGGAAGGTCTCCGATGATCCTGATCCCCTTGCTGTGGATATAGTCCCTTAACTTATTCCACTGCTTGTAAAACAGATACTGGATGTACGTGAAGAGCTCAACATCATCTTTATACATCTCGCGGTAAAGCCTAAGGGTCTCTTCGTCCTTACGCATGCGGATATCTTCCGGCCATTCCATCCAGGGGCGCATCCCGTTATGGCGCTTGCAGGCCATAAAGAGCGCATAATCAGGAAGCCATGACTGATTCTCTTTCACAAATGCCTCGACAGCCTCCCTGTCTCTGGGGATTCCTCTGTCTGCGGCGATCCGCAGAACCGCATAACGGCTCTCATAGACTTTGCCGTAATCCACATAGCGCGGGTTGGTGCCCCATTCCCGATATTCCACCTCTTCGCGCCTGAGCAAGCCCTCTGCAATCAGCATCTCAAGATCAATATAATACGGGTTGCCCGCCGCGGACGAAAAGCTCTGATAAGGAGAGTCTCCATAGCTTGTCGGTCCGAGCGGCAGCATCTGCCAGCAGCGCTGCCCTGCTTTTTCAAGAAAATCCGCGAACTCGTAGGCAGAACGTCCGAAAGTCCCTATCCCGTAAGGGCCGGGCAGGGAGGAAATTGCCATAAGAATACCGCTGCTTCTGATCATGTCTGTATCCCTTTCTGTTGCAGCTTATCTGCAATCAAAACAAGGCGCCTTGAAGGCGCCTTGCTCTTATTTCTCTTCTGTTTCGTCGGCTTCAATCTTGATGATCCCTCTCGCAGGGATCGGCGTGCTGAAGACGATATGCGTCTCCGTGGCACCGTACTTCTGCACCTGATCAATAAAGCGGTTCAGATCAACAGTTGACGGAAAAGCCGCCTTGACCAGCATGGAATAGCTGCCGGAGACATTGTTGCATTCCAGAACATTGGGGGTTTCTCTTACAAAATCAATAAAAGAGGGCTTCTGTTTCGGGTTCATCTCCACATTGATGAATACCGTGATATGATACCCCATCTTGTCCAGGTTGGCATCGGCATGATAGCCGTTGATCACGCCCTCCCGTTCCAGCTTATCGATACGAGCTGCAACTGCAGGCGACGACAAATAGACTCTCTCAGAGAGCTGTTTAAGGGAATAACGCGCATTTTCCTGCAGCAGACGAAGCAGCTTTTTATCAATATGATCCATCGTGCACACCTTCATCTCTTAATAAAATTAAACTAACACAAAAGAAACGAAAGTGCAAGCACTTTTTTTATTGATTCGTTAATGATAAGCGGAATTTTCTCTTAATCCTGCGGATAATGCCTCGCTCCGAACAAAGCAGTACCGACTCTTATCAGGGTAGCCCCCTCTTCGACCGCAACCGAATAATCACCGCTCATTCCCATCGAGAGTTCACTAAGGCTTACACCCGGCAGATTCAGGGCATTAATCTCATCTTTCAGCTCCCGCATTGCCCGGAAATATCCCCTGTTTTCTTCGGGATCTTCAACCGGCGGAGCGATGCACATCAACCCTTTTACAGACAGATGCGGCATTTCTCCCATGGCGCGTACAAGCGCAATGGCATCCTCCCTGCCGATTCCGTGCTTTGTTGATTCATCCGCAATATTGACCTCGGCAAGTACCGGGACGATCACACTTTTCTTAGCGGCAATCCTCTCGATCTCCTCCGCCAGGGAAACGGAGGATACGGAATGGATCATAACGGCATTGCCAACGACATATTTGACCTTGTTTTTCTGCAGGTTTCCGATGAAATGCCAGCGGATCTCCTCCGGGCAGGCTTCCTTTTTCGCCACCATCTCCTGCGCCTTGTTTTCTCCGAAGTCACGCTGCCCCGCGTCAAAAGCTTCGCGAACGGCTTCCGCAGGATTCGTTTTGCTGACGGCAATCAGGGTAACTTCCCGGCGGTCTCTTCCCGCTTTTTCACAGGCCTTTTCTATCTTCTCTTCAACTGTTTTTAAGCGATCGGCAAACATCTTATTCCTCCGTAAGCAGCAGGCTGCTTTTGTCAACGGTCACCGGTACGTAACGTCCCGGCATGCCGTCTTCGATCTTCACCTTCACGCGAAGATATTCCGGGGTATAGCCGGTCCAGACGGGGCCGTCTATTTCTTCCTTTACGGTCTCAAGCAGGATCTCTTTCGTCTCCCCGAGGAAGGATTCCGCATAAAGCAGTTTATTTTTGCGGTTAAGCTCCTGCAGCACGCTGCTCCGCGCAGCCTTTTCGGCTTCGGTCAGCTGGCCCGGCATGCGGTCCGCTGCCGTTCCCTTCCGCCGCGAATACTTAAAGATATGCGTTTGGTAAAAGCGGATCTTTTCCAGGAAGGCCACGGTCTCAGCAAACTCCTCTTCCGTCTCGCCGGGAAAACCCACGATGACGTCGGTCGTCAGGGCCGGTCTGTCAAAAACTTCACGCAGCAGCGCCGCCTTTTCCGCAAATTCCTCGGCCGTATATTTCCTGTTCATGCGGGCGAGCGTTTTGCTGCAGCCGCTCTGCAGAGACAAATGGAAATGCGGGCAAAGGCTCTTGATTCCGGCAAACGCCGCGGCATTTTCCGGCGTGATCAGGCGCGGTTCAAGACTTCCCAGGCGGATGCGCCTGATCCCGGGAACCTTGTCCAGCTTCCGCAAAAGATCGATGAGCGGCGCGCCGTATCCGCCCTTAAGCGCCGCGTCGCCTTCAAAATCAAGACCGTAGGAGCTGATGTGGATCCCGGTCAGTACCAGCTCGGAATAACCCTTCTCCGCCAGTCTTTCCGCTTCTTTCAGCACGTCCTCCGGCGTCCGGCTTCGCACTCTTCCTCTCACATACGGGATCAGACAGTAGGAGCAGAACTGATTGCAGCCGTCTTCGATCTTCAGGAAAGCGCGGGTGTGTTCTGAGCATTCGGCCGGCATCTCCTCAAAGCTTTTGTTCCTTCCGATATCATCCAGCGCAGACTGCTTTTTACGGCTTTCAAACCACGCTTCGATAAGGTCCGGCAGCTCGTGCTTTCTGTCGTTGCCGATGATGATGTCCACGGCGTCATCGTCCAGTAGGTCTCGTCCCGCCGCCTGGACGTAGCAGCCGGCTGCGACGACGGCGGCTTCCGGGTTCAGGCTCTTTGCCCGGTGCAGCATCTGTCTGGATTTCCGGTCCGCAATATTGGTCACGGTGCAGGTATTGACCACATATACGTCCGCCTTCTCATCAAAGGGGACTTCAATATAACCGCGCTTCTTCAGCTCGGCCTGCATCGCCTCTGTTTCATAACTGTTCACCTTGCAGCCCAGGTTGTGGAAGGCTACTCTGATCGACTGGTCCATGTTTTCCGCCTTGACTTTTATCTGAAAAGTTTTATACTGATATCAACGAATGATCGCTTCGGCAATTCGATAGATCGAAAGGAGTTTTTTTATGCATACGATCATGATCAAACTGGATTCCATTGACCGCGTCAAGGAATTCGTCCGGATCATCACTGCCTTTGACAATGATTTCGACCTGCGTTCCGGCCGCTATACCGTCGACGCCAAATCCATCCTCGGCATCTTCAGCCTTGATCTTTCCCGCCCCATCGAGCTGGATATCTACGGCAAAGACAACCTGGATGAAGTCGTTGCGGCCCTGAAGCTGTTCGAAGTATGATCTGAAAAAGAGGCGAAAGCCTCTTTTTTTGTGCCCAAAACCGCGTCAGCGCGCGCACACGATGCACTCTTCGGTCTCGACCGCCGTTTTGACAAGCTCGTCGATCTCCGGGATCAGACCGCTTTCTGAACGTCTGATGATGCCGGCATTCGGCTTCGTCACGGGGTGCTTTGCCACGAAGATCGTGCAGCAGTCCTCGTACGGCAGAATCGAGGTTTCGAAGGTGCCGATCTTCTCGGCAAGGTCGATGATATCCTGCTTGTCGAAGGCAATCAGCGGACGGAATACCGGCATGGTGCAGACTTCATTCGTGCAGACGAGGCTCTGCAGCGTCTGCGAGGCCACCTGACCGAGAGATTCGCCGGTGATCAGGGCCGAAGCGCCGTTCTGCGCGGCGATGGCTTCCGCGATCCGCATCATGTAGCGCCGCATGATGATCGTCAGTTCGTCGTGCGGGGCATGTTCATAGATGTACATCTGAACGTCAGTGAAATTCACCACATGTAAACGGATGGGGCCGGCATAGCGGGAAACGATCTCAGCAAGCTCCACGACCTTCTGCTTCGCGCGCTCGCTCGTATAAGGCGGCGCGTGGAAATATACCGCTTCCAGCGTTACGCCGCGTTTGGCGAGCATCCAGCCGGCGACCGGACTGTCGATGCCGCCGGAAAGAAGGAGCATGGCTTTTCCGCTCGAGCCGACCGGCATGCCGCCGGGGCCGGGCACTGTTTCCGAATACAGGTTGATCTTCTCCCGTATCTCTATGCGGAGCACGATCTCCGGCTCATGCACGTCCACATGGACGGCCGGGTACGCCTTAATGATTGCTTCGCCGACCTTATAATTGATCATCTGAGAATCCCAGGGATAGCGCTTGTCCGCTCTTGTCGCAACGACCTTGAAGCTGCCGGAAAAGCCGGGATGGGCTTCCCCGAAATACTTCACTGCCTCAGCCAGCAGTTCTTCCGGCGGAACGACTTCCTTTCGGACGACCGGACAGATGGCGCTCACGCCGAAGACCGTCTGCAGTTCCGCTTCCGCTTCGTCGCGGTCGAAGGGTTCCGAGGCGACTGCGTAGATGCGTCCTGAGGCCTTGCTGACGGCAAAGTCGCCGGGCACGCGCTTTAACGCGGCGTTCACGCGGCTGACGAGCTTGTCTTCGAAGATGTAGCGGTTCTTGCCTTTGATGCCGATCTCCGCATATTTGATAAGAAAAGCCTGATATTCCATATAAGGGGCTCCTGTATTCTGATTATTTTCTGACGAAGCGTCTGAGCTGCGGAAGCAGCTCTTTTAGCGCCTTGATCACGGCGTCCGCATCCTCGCGGGAAGAATAGGACGAGAGGGAAAAGCGAAGGGTCGAGCCGGCAAGCTCATCCGAAAGACCGATCGAGCGCAGGGTCGGGCTCACTGTTTTTTTGTGGCTCGAGCAGGCAGATCCGGCCGAAGCGTAAATGCCTCTGTCCTCCAGGGCGTGCAGCAGAACTTCGCTCCGGATTCCGGGGAAGGTCGCGCTAACGATATGGGGCGCCGAAAGCTCCCGTTCCCGCGGGCCGTTCACCCTGACTAAGTCAAGTGACTCAAGGCCTTCCTGCAGGTATTCCTTCAGGCTGTACAAAGCGCTTATTCGTTCGTCAAAGTGCTGATAGGCAAGTTCTGCTGCCTTGCCCATCCCCACGATGCCGGGCATATTCTCCGTGCCGGAGCGGATCCCTTTCTGCTGCTCACCGCCGTAGATAATCGGTTCGATGCGGACCTTGTCCCGGATATAGAGAAAGCCGATGCCCTTCGGTCCGTGGATCTTATGACCGCTGGCCGAGAGCAGGTCGATGCCGTCCCGCTTCGGGTTCAGCCGGAGCTTTCCGTAAGCCTGCACCGCATCGACGTGGAACAGGATGCGGCTGTTATAGTCTTTGATGAGCTTTCCGAACGCTTCGAAGGGCTCTCTGGCTCCGACCTCATTGTTGACGGCCATGACTGAAACGAGCACGGTCTCAGGCGTCAGCGCAGCTTTTAAGGCCTCCGGTGAAACAAGGCCCCGCTCATCGGTCCCGAGGCGCGTGACCTGAAAGCCTTCCCGGGCAAGCTCATCTGCCGCGGCCGATACGGAAGGATGCTCCACCGCCGAAATGATCACGTGGTTTCCTTCCCGCTTTTTCGCCCTCGCACCGCCGAGCAACGCCAGATTGTTCGCTTCGGTCCCGCCGGAGGTGAAATAGATCTCCCGCGCGTCCGCTTTCAGGGGCTGCGCGATCCTCTCCTTTGCCTTCTTCAGCATCAGTTCGGCATCCGAACCCTTCTTGTGCAGGGAACTCGGATTGCCGTAGGCTTCGCCGAGCGCGGCCATCATCTCCTCACGGACCTCCGGCGCCACCATCGTGGTTGCGGAATTATCCAAATAGATCTCCATTTATTCCTCCATCATCAGCGTGCACATGGCAAGCATGGCCATTCCCGCGGTCTCCGTCCTGAGGATCCGCGGTCCGAGCGTGATCACATGCGCGCCTGCAGCGGCGAGCGCCTCGATTTCCGCAGGATCAAAGCCGCCTTCCGGACCGATGAATATCGCGCAGTCGCTGCCTTTCGGAACAGAAGCCAGCAGCTTTCTCGTCTCTGCAATATTCTCAGCGTTTTCGTAGGGAACCAGGATCGTCCCCATGCCGGCTGCTTTTTCAACTGCCGCCTTAAAAGTCAGCGGCAGTTCCACGGCAGGAATGATGCGCCTGCCCGACTGCTTTGCAGCGCTTTCCGCGATCCTCTGCCAGCGTTCCGTCCTGGACGTTTTCTTTTTCTCGTCCAGCTTCATGACGCAGCGCTTCATTTCGACCGGGATCACGGAAGCCGCTCCGAGCTCCACGGCCTTCTGGATGATCGTTTCCATCTTGTCGCCCTTCGGAAGGCCCTGGAAAAGATGAAGACGCACCGGGCACTCGGTCTCCGCCAGGGTTTCGGGTAGCACCTGACAGCGCACGAAACCGGGGCCCATCTCTGCGATCTCGCAGAGACTGTCCCGGTCCTGTCCGTCGGCAACGACGATTCGCTCGCCTTTTTTCAGCCTGAGCACATTTATGATATGATTGACGTCGGAGCCGGTGATCGTGATCACACCGTTATCGGCATTCTCCGAAGGGGCGAAAAAATGATACATTATTTAAACAGTCCCTTTTTCTTTTTTTCCGGCTTTGAGAGCGTTCCTCCGCCGGCCGCATCGAAGGCCATAAGGGCTTCTCGCTGTTCCTTGTTCAGATGATCCGGCACCCTGACGGTAAAGGTCACATAATGATCTCCCCGTTCGTTTCTTCTGGGTACCGGGACCCCTTTGCCTCTCAGGCGGATCCGGGTATCCGGCTGCGTACCGGCACGAAGCTCATATTCCACCTGGCCGTCGATCGTATCCAAGCGCAGGGTATCGCCAAGTGCTGCCTGTGCAAAGGAGATCGGTACAAAAGTATAAATATCGTACCCATCCCGCTCAAAGACCGGATGGGATGACACCCTGACCTGCACCAGCAGATCACCGCGCTCGCCGCCATTGGTTCCGGGCTCGCCATAACCGCTCACACGGATGCCTTCTCCGTCATCAATGCCGGCCGGGATATCTGCCGTAACCGTCTTTTTCCGGGTGACATAGCCCGTGCCGAAGCACTTGCTGCATTTGTCCTTGATGATCTTGCCGCTGCCGCTGCAGCTCGGGCAGGCGCGTTGTGTCTGCGCCATACCGAAAATGGTGCGCTGCGTCAGGGTAATCACGCCTTTGCCGCCGCATTCCGAGCAGGTCACCGGAGAGGTTCCCGGCTTGCAGCCGCTTCCGCCGCAGTTCGGGCAGGATTCCTTGTAATTGATCTCGATATCCTTTTTGACGCCCTGCATCGCCTCCATGAAGCTGATGCGGAGGGTTGTTTTTACATTCGAACCCTTGCGGGGCGCATTGGAATTGGCGCTGCGGCTTGAACCAAAACCGCCAAATCCGCCAAACGCACCGCCAAAGGCGCCTCCGAACAAATCGCCGAAGAGGTCGCCGAACATATCGGCGTAATCGGCACTGCTGTATTCGAATCCGCCGGCACCAGCAGAGCCATCAAAGGCTGCCGGTCCGAACTTATCATATTTTGCCCGCTTATCCGGGTCGCTCAGCACGGCATAAGCCTCAGACGCTTCTTTAAATTTAGCTTCAGCATCTTTATCGCCCGGATTCATGTCAGGATGATACTTTTTCGCCAGGCTGCGATAAGCCTTTTTCAGTTCTTCCTCTGTTGCGGTTTTCGAGACGCCTAAAACCTCATAATAATCGCGTTTTGCTGCCATAAAGATTCTTCCTTGTTATTGTCCTTTTTACACGCCTTTGGGGAACGGTCAGAACCGTCCCCCAAGGGCTGTTTATCGTGTAATCTGATTCGTCAGACGGATCAGATCTCCTTAAAATCCGCATCCTGAACATCGTCATCGCCGTGACCGGTGCTGTTCATGTCAGGACCTGCCTGGTACTGTCCGCCCTGCGGTCCGGGGCCTGCCTGAGAGCCGCCCTGAGCCTGTTCGTAGACCTTGGCAAAAAGCTGCTGCGCACTGTTCATCAGGCGTTCGCGGCCATTCTTCAGGGCATCGATCTGGCTGTCTGTCAGGGAATCGCTGTCCTTGGTTTCTTCCAGCGTCTGCTTCAGAGAGGCGATATCCGCTTCCACCGCGCTCTTGCTGGAAGGATCGATCTTGTCGCCGACGTCCTTCATGGCCTGCTCGGTCTGGAAGATGATCGAATCCGCATCGTTGCGGGCATCGATGCCTTCCTTGCGGCGCTTGTCCTGTGCCTCAAATTCAGCCGCTTCACGAACAGCCTTGTCGATATCGGCCTCGCTCATGTTGGAGCCGCCGGTGATCGTGATGTGCTGTTCCTTGCCGGTGCCGAGGTCCTTGGCGGAGACGTTTACGATGCCGTTCGCATCAATATCGAAGGTGACTTCGATCTGCGGAACGCCGCGGCGTGCGGGCGGGATACCGTCCAGACGGAACTGGCCGAGGCTCTTGTTGTCGCGGGCAAACTGACGCTCGCCCTGCAGAACGTTGATATCCACAGCGGTCTGGTTATCGGCGGCGGTGGAGAACACCTGGCTCTTCTTGGTCGGGATAGTGGTATTTCTTTCAATCAGTCTGGTGGCAACACCGCCAAGCGTCTCAATGCTCAGGGACAGCGGCGTTACGTCAAGCAGCAGGATGTCGCCCGCACCGGCATCGCCGGCCAGCTTGCCGCCCTGGATGGAGGCGCCGATGGCGACGCATTCATCGGGATTCAGGCTCTTGTTCGGTTCCTTGCCGGTCAGCTGTTTGACCTTTTCCTGAACAGCAGGAATACGGGTGGAGCCGCCGACTAACAGAACCTTGCTGATATCCGCAGCGGTAAGGCCAGCATCACGAAGTGCATTCTGCACCGGAACAGCCGTTCTGTCAACCAGTTCGCGGGTCAGTTCATCAAATTTTGCTCTGGAAAGGTTCATATCCAGATGCTTCGGGCCATCCGCAGTTGCCGTAATGAAGGGCAGGTTGATATTGGTCGTGGTTGCGGAAGACAGTTCCTTCTTGGCCTTTTCAGCCGCTTCTTTCAGACGCTGCATGGCCATCTTGTCGCCGGAGAGGTCCACGCCTTCCTGGCGCTTGAATTCCTGGATCATCCAGTTAATGACCTTATTGTCGAAGTCATCGCCGCCGAGCATCGTGTCGCCGTTCGTGGAAAGGACCTCGATGACGCCGTCACCGATATCGATGATGGACACATCGAAGGTACCGCCGCCAAGGTCGTACACCATGATCTTCTGTTCTTTTTCATTGTCCAGGCCGTAAGCAAGAGCTGCCGCGGTCGGTTCGTTGATAATACGCTTGACTTCAAGACCCGCGATCTTGCCGGCATCCTTG
>DJYD01000006.1 GCA_002449955.1 Lachnospiraceae bacterium UBA6987 | reverse complement strand
GAGTGCCACACCGTCAAACCAGGCCTGATGAACCGTAAAATCAGGATCCAGGAAGAGTCTATATCCGATCGCAACACCCAGGGACGCACCATAAACCAGTTCGATCTCTCTGTATCCCTCGTCAAGCAGGAATCTTTTCAGCGTTTTATATTCCTCATCAGCACTGATATAGGCTCCGGCTTTCCCGTGACCGCCCTGGTCCGGCGCGATGTAATGATACTCGTGTTTAAAAAACGGATACATCAATTGGTACAGGTCCTCACCCGATACCATCATTGGTGCCAGAAGCAGGACGAGTGGATTATTTTTATCGCCATACTCATTGATAAACATGGAATCTCCCTTTTGTTAGCTTTGGCTAACCGCTTGGGTAAAAAAATTACTCTGCTGATTTTATTGCGGCATTCTGAGCAGAAGAAGACCGCTTTGCCTTCACGCCCGGTGTAAGCCGCTTTGGTTTCACAGCATCTTCAGGAACGGCCCACACGCGCCCAAAGCGTTCGCAGCCCGATATTCTTCCTTCAAGTATATACTGATTCACCCAACGTACAGAAACACCCCATTTATCGGCTGTCTGTTGAACTGATAGATACCCTTTCAATCTGCACCTCTTTCTGCTGCATAGACTGTGCAAAGGAACAAGTCGGCCAGAAATGGTTAGCCTACTCTAACCGTCTTTTATTATATTCCACGAGAGGAAGAAAATCAAGAGGGAAGGAAACGGTAATTCATGGTAAAATGCACCGGTATCCGAAAGGGTACCGGCGCATTTTGCTCTTCAGTATTGTGTTTCTCAAAACGGTGACAGTGTCTATATTATAGAACTTCTATCAAATCATCTGAAAGTGTTTAAACGCTTCCATGATTGCCTCTTCCTTCTCCTTCGGTGTCTTCGGTGACCGACTGTCCTCACTCTTCGGATGATTGTGATTCTCCCTTTCTATAATCCCACATTTCCGCTTAGTCTTCGCGATGTTCAGGTGTGTCACATGAAAGCCATACTTCTCCTGCACCCACGCCTGGATCTGCTCATATGTAGCCCCTTGCTGGAACCTGGACATGTCCATGTCTTCAAGAGAGAATTCAACTCTGACATTCTGACTCGATATGTTTCCCTTGGAAAGTTGAACAACCGTCTCGATGTGTGTCGTCTGCGGGAACATGTCCACGGGGCAGACCTTCTCCAGGCGGTATTCCCCGCCTTCGCAGAGCTGCTTCAGGTCGCGGGCGAGGGTCGCGGAGTTGCAGGAAACGTAGACGATTCGCTGCGGTCTGCAGGTAAGGAGCGCGTCAAGCAGCGCGCCGCCGCAGCCGGCTCTCGGCGGATCGAGGACCACGGTGTCCGGCGATTCTTCAGGATGCGCCGCAAGATAGTCCGGAAAGACTTCCTCTGACTTGCCGACGAAGAATTCCGCATTCCCGATCCCGTTCAGGCGGGCGTTTTCCTTTGCGTTTTCGATCGCAGGGGCGACGATCTCCACGCCGCGCACGCGAGCGGCTTTCTTTGCAAGGAAGAGGGAGATGGTCCCCGTGCCGCAGTAGAGGTCCCAGACGTTTTCACGGCCGGAAAGGCCTGCATATTCAAGCGCCTTCGCGTAGAGCTTTTCCGTCTGCTCGGGATTTACCTGGAAGAAGGAAAGCGGAGAGAGGTGAAAGCGCTGGTCGCCGATCTGCTCTTCAATATAGCCTGGCCCGAAAAGAGGGATCAGCTCGTCCCCCAGGATCACGTTGTCCCGCCGGGTATTGATATTCAGCGAAATATCCGTCATGCCGGGGACCTGCTTCAGACGGCGCACGAGCTCATCCGCATGCGGAAGCCTGCGGCCGTTGATAACGAGGCTCACCATCCACTGGCCGCTGCCTTTTGCGCGGCGGATCAGGGCGTGGCGAAGGAGCCCTCTGCCGGTCTCCTCATCGTACGCGGAGAGCCGATGCACGCGCGCAAAGTCAAGCAGGAGCGAGAGGACCTGATCAAAGCCGTCCTGGTTCAAGGGGCAGCCCGTCATCGGAACGATGCGGTGCGATCTGCCGGCGTAGTAGCCCGCAATGAGCCTTCCTTCCCGGTCGGTCCCGAAGGGGATCTGCGCCTTGTTGCGGTAGCCGAAGGGGCTGTCTGCGCCGATGATCTTCTCGGAGATCTCCGCAAGGAGGCCCCCGTCAAAGCCGCCGAGGCGGGAGAGGTGCTGCCTGACCTTGTTTTCCTTGAAGGCAAGCTGCGCGGGATAGGAGAGCGCCTGCAGCTGACAGCCGCCGCAGGGGGCGGAGATAGGGCAGCGGGGGATCACACGGTCTGCGGAAGGCTCCGTGATCTTCAGCGCACGGCCGTAACCGTAGCTTTTTAAGGCCTTGGTGACGACGGCCTCCACGGTGTCGCCGACCACGGCGTCCTTGACAAAAAGGGGATAGCCGTCTGCGCGGCCTATCCCCTCGCCGTTCTCCGTCATATCTGTGATGGAGAGGGTGACTTGTTGGTTTTTCTGAAGCGGCATGGGTACCTCGTAAGATCCTTCGTCGGAGCGATGCTCCTCAGGATGACAGTCTGAAAAAATCTACTTTGTTTCGGTCCGGCGGATGTTGGAGTCTAAGAACTTCTGCATGCCGAGCCATCCGTTTGACGGATTATTCGTGATCGTCTCGCCGAAGAGCTCGAGCTTGGCGTCGGTGTCGTCGGCGAAGGAGAGGGCCAGTGCCTCCATGAGCGCCGGCTTCTTCGGAGAGCCGAATTCAAACTGACCGTGATGTGAGAGAATCAGATGGCAAAGCTCGTTCTTCGTGACCTCGGGGAAAGCCGGGATCTCATCGCAGCGCGCAGCGACCATCTGGCAGCCGATCACGATGTGGCCGAGGAGCTGTCCGGCATCGGTATAATCATTTTCAGGGAAAGAGGAAAGTTCCTTCACCTTGCCGATGTCGTGGCAAATGGCCCCGGTCAGCAGCAGGTCGCGGTTAAGGAGCGGATATTTCGTGCAGTAGAAATCGCAGAGCTGCGTCACGCGCAGGGTGTGCTGCAGGAGGCCGCCTGAAAAGCCGTGATGGACGGTCTTGGCTGCAGAGTGGGCCTTGAATTCCCTGGCAAAATCGGCGTCGTTTACGAAAAAGCTCTCCAGCAGGGCGCGGAGCTTCGGATGATTGATGCTGCGGATGTAGCCAAGCAGCTCGTCGAACATGTCGCTTATCGGATAAGGGCTGACCGGCACATAATCCGCAGGGTCATACTCCCCGGATCTGGCGACGCGCACCCGTCTGATATTCAGCTGATTATTGTTCTGGTAGCGGACGACCTCGCCCTCCACCTTGATGTACTGCATTGCTTCGAAGTGATCGACGCCCGAAGACAGATCCCAGACCTTGCCGTCTCCGGTGCCGGTCCGATCCTGCAGCGTCAGGGAATAGTAGGTTTTGCCGGCCTTGGTCTTCGCATTGACCTTGCCCTTGCAGAGATAAATGTCGCTGATCTGGTCGCCTTCGCGCCAGTTTTCAATCGGATGCATGTGAATTCCTCTTTCTTTAACGCCGTTCCAGATGAACGTCATATTCTAACGGTTGATAGTCTGTGCCGTTGCTGCGCAGCACAGTGATTTTAACGGTCTGTTCCGTGTTCATATCTAAGAGCTTGGTGCGGAGCGCCAACATGCTGATGACCGGCTCTCCGGAAATGGAGGTCAGGATATCGCCGCTCATGAGGCCGGCGACCATGGCGGGGCCGTCATCGGCGCAGGAGAGGATATAAACGCCGTTTTCTTCGATGCCTAACTGCTCCTTCATCCTGCCGGAAAGGGTGTGACCGGTGATGCCAAGGTAGGCTGTCGAAAGACCGTTGCTCATGTTCTGCAGGTAGCTCTTGATGTCGGAAATACCGACCGCAGTGATGAGGCCGTTCTCATTTCCGTCCTGGCTGAACAAGCCGACCACTTCGCCGTTCAAATCGATCAGGAAGCCGCGCGAGCCGTCAAAACCGCTCATATCGGTGTGCAGGAGGCGGAGCGTGTTGTCCATAGCGGCGACATCCTGCGACAGATGGGTCAGCATCCCGTAGCGCAGAGAGCCGTTTGCACCGGCCGGCGCGCCCATGGCAATCACCGGCTGGCCGGCAGTACAATTGTAGGAATTGCCAAGATCCGCCACCTTGATCATCTCTCTGCCGGCATCACTGAGCGAACGGACGGTAACAGCTAACATGGCCAGCCCTGAAATCTTGTCCGTGGATTTCGTATAGGCGCCCACGATCTCGTTGTTCACAAAGTGTACATTGAGGGAGCCGTCATCCTGCCCGCTTTCTGCATAGGGCGTCAGGATCAGGATCTCCTTCGAAGTAATGGCTACGATAACGCCGAAATTCTGCTCTTCATAGGTGTATTCGGTACCGAAGGCGTCGGTTCCCTTTCGGGTGATGCTGACCGTAACTAAGGCGCGGTTCATCTCAGACACGAGATCACCCATAGACTGGTACAGCATCTGCAGATCATGGATATCCGGCTGTTTGGCTGCCAGCATACTTTCGATCATCGCCCGGACAGCCTCTGACGGATCGGCAGAGCTCCCGGACTCACCGGTCGCCGCAGTGTCACTTGGCGTCGCCTCCGTCTGCGCTGCGGTTTCTTCCGTCGTGTCCGGCTCATCAGCTGTGGATACGCCGGGCGGATTGTCCGGCGGGAAGAAAATGCTTTCCGCTGTCTCGCTTTCCGTCGTGGTCACGAATCGCTCCGCAACCCCCCTGCCGAACACAAAGGTGATTGCCGCTACGGCGCCGAAGACCAATGCCAAAAAAACCGTGAGCAGCAGTTTCTTTCCAAACGACATGCGCGGTTTCTCTTCAATGGTTTCCCGGATAAATGGTTTATTCTCTGCAGGTTCCATGGCTGCCTTTCTCAAAACATGCACAATAATAATCAGCAGGCGCTGGGAGCCTTCTTACTGCTATTAAACCACAGGAAAAGAAAAATGTCCAGTGGGAAAAAAGAGCCGCTCTGTCATGCCCTTCTATGGGCGGAAATTTTCTTCCCACTGCACCATGCCGTGCTGCGCATAACCGGTTCGGATGGAAGTGATCCGGTATTCCGTGGGCAGGGTCATGGAGAAAATGCGGCAGCCGTCCTGACTTGCAAGTTCATGTGAAGCGGCATGATCAGCCATAAAACCGATGTTGTCAAAGCGGGCAGCCCTGCGGCTTTCCGGGAGCTTCTCCGGTTCATTCGTGGACAGGTGGCAAATGAGCTCGGTGCCTTCCGGGATATCCTTAGAAATCGCCCAGATGAGTGAGCTGCCGCCTTGATAGATATGAACGCCGTGCTCGTCATTTACGGCCTTTAAGACCGCGCCTTCGGGTAGCCACAAAGGGCGCTCCGGGAGCTTTCCGGGGACATACTCAAGCGCGTCACCGTGCAAATAGACGCGGGTCCCGATAGGCTTTCTGCGCCCGAAGACGACGCAGATTTCGTATTTTCTGTCTGCGCTTATGGCCGGTGCCTTGGCGGTAAAGCGGTCACCGGAAAGCTCCGTTTGCAGAGGAAACTCCCGCTGCAGGTCTTCGGTAAAGGCCGCTTCTTCCCCGGTATCTTCCTTAAGCAGCAGTGTATACGGAGGCGTTGCGCCTTTCGTAAGCGCACAGCTGCCGGTCATGTGAAGGTTGCCGCTGTCTAAACTGACTTCGTCAACAGTAAAGCCGAACTGCCGCTCGTAGACGGTTCCGGGCGAATCCGCCATCATCTTCGCATTCAGCAGGCAGCCGAAAATGCCGACCGCAACAAGGGCATAGCGGATCCAGGCGGCGCCTGCAAACTTTAGTCCGAAGGCTTTCCGGAAGGCATAGAAAACCACTTCTCCGATCAGGCCGCCAAGGGTATTGGTAAGCAGGTCATCCACGTCAAACACGCCCCGGCAGGTCACATACTGCAGGAGCTCGATCAGAAGCGATAAGCTAAAACTAAGCAGAATCGGCCGCAGCTTTTTCCGCGAATCTAGGCCGGTCAGCAGGTAGCCAAACGGCACAAATAGGAGAATATTCAAAATGATGGAAATACCGCTGTCAAGGCTGCCCCGGAACCATTCCGCAACCGACCAGAGCGGCACCGGCTGCAGCTGCGGCACCAGCCCGCTTTCCCGGAAGATCAGGGTGATCAGAAGGATGCAGCACACATAAGCGCCAAGAGAAAAGATACGGTTCTTCATATTGACAAAAAGGTATCAAAAAAAGCTTCCCGCGCCTTGTCCCGGAAGCCGCGGCTGATCGGGATCCGCGTTCCGTCCGTTAAGACGAACTCATGGCCGTCAAGCTCCCGGATCTTGCTGAGATTGACCCAATAACCCTGATGACACTGCAGAAAATGCGCTTTCAGCTGCTCCGGGATCAGAAGAGCTGGCCGCCGGCTGTCCGTATAATCCCTGTTCAGACAGTGAATAAAGGCTTTCCGGGATATCCGGCTTAAATACAGAATCTCGTCCAGCGGGACAAAAACCGTCCGGCCGTCTTCCCGGACCAGAAAGCCGGGGGAGGCGGCAGACTGCTCCTTCAGGGAAGAAAGGGCTTTCTGCATGGCCAGAGCAAAATGCTCGGAGGCCCTGCTTTTCAGCACAAACCAGATATGTTCGGCAGTATAGGCATCCGGTGCGTAATCGATGTAGCCGGTCAGGAAGATGATCCGGCAGCCCGGCACTAACGCATTGAGATCCTTGGCCAGTGAAATGCCGTCCTCGCCGTCCATTTCAATGTCCAGGACCGCGATATCCGGCTGAAACTCCTCCTCATCCATGGCGTTCAGAAGCTGCCCGGCATCAGAGAAGAGGCGAATATGAAACGCGGTCTTTTCACGCGCGAGCACCTCGCGGGTCAGTTTTTCGGCGTGCTCCAGATGAAGTGGGTTATCGTCACAGATCGCAATGAGTATCATTTGCTGTCAGCCTCCTTCAGAACGACCCGGACCAGGAATGAATCCTGATCCGACTCATAGTGAAAATCACCATCATAGCGCTCAGCCATGCTTTGCAGGATGGTAAAACCGATGCCTCTCTCAAGCTCCGGAATCCGGCGCTTCTTATCAGAACGGGCTGTCCGGGCTTCATCCGGCAGAGGATTCCGGCAGCTGATGTTTACGTATGGCGCACGGTATTCTGCACGCAGACTGATCTGCGCATCTTTTTGATTCTGGCAGGCTTCGGCGGCATTATCCAGAATATTGCCCAGAACGCAGATCAGATCCGGATCGGCGATCCGGAGGTTTTCCGGCAGTTGGATATCTGTCTCAAAACGGATCCCTGCCTTTTCCAGATCGGCAGCTTTCTTTTCCAGATAAGCCGCCGCGACACTGTTCCTGCAGCCGTTAAAGGGGAGCCTCACATCGTCCCGGCTGATCAGCTGACGGTTGTAGGCAGAGGCTTCCTGTACCTGCCCTTCATCCAACAGCGCCTGGATCGTATATAAATGATTGTCAATGTCGTGACGCAGCTTCCGGATGCTGTCGTAGCTGCCGGCCAGCTGCCGGTAATGATTGACCTGGTTGTCGATCTGCTCCTCCAGAAAAGCGTTGCGCATGCGCAGCTCGCGGTTCCGGGATGCCGTACGGAAAGCCAGAAACAGAACAATATCCGAAGCCGCGTAGATCAGGATCAGCCAAAGGATCTTGTTCGAAATGCTCCCAACCTGAATATACGCATTGTACAGGACAACGACCGTAGCAAACTGACAGATGGGGAAGACCGGCAGGAGGAGCCAGACCCGGCTTAAGCGGTCATTTTTATGACGCTTGATCAAAACGCGGATCAGTGTGACAACGATGGACAGCATTACCGCATTCAGGAAGAGATAGCCCGCGTAGACCAGAACAGCATTCTGCTCAAAAAGCTCGCCGGAGAGTGCGGCTTCCCTGGGCATGACCCCCATGTAGATCATTTCCGCAACCGTCATGGTCACGATGATCATCAGCGAGATGAGCCCCACATAGAAGCGATTCCCGCAGTGCAGAAGCAGCATTACGGCGATGAAATAAGTTATTCCGGCAAGGAGCCGCGCCATGGAAAATAACTCCAGACTTAACAAGAGCAATTCAAAGCCGACGGCGGAAATAAGCTCCAGCAGCAGGGTCAGCCAGCGGGGAAAGCGAGGCTGGCAAAGTATGTTCACGGAAAGAGCCCAGAACATATAGAGGATCAGATTGGCGATATAATAGACGGCTTCAGGGGACATGCTGACTACTCCTTTGGAAAAGACCACCACGATTGCAGATGCAATCATCCGAAAACAAGATCTACATTAAATCATATATTGTGTGCATAAACCTGCAGAATCTGCGTGAAAATGCACGCTACTGCTTATAGCAGATGGCAGCCTTAATCTGCTGCACTTTCTCCTCGCCTGCGAGCTGTTTCACGAGCTCAAAGGCAAAGGGAAATGCGGCGCCGAGGCCTTGCCCGGTGGTGAGATTTCCGCTTACGACCACGGACTCCTCACGCAGGAGGGCATCCTTCATGGAGGAGGTGAAATCCGGATGGCAGGTTGCTTCCTTTCCGTTTAAAAGGCCAAGCTCTGCCAGGAGCGACGGCGCTGCGCAAATCGCAGCCAGGCGCTTAAACGAGGCGAAAAAGCGGCACTGCGCGCGCACGAGCGTGCTCTTTGCGAGGTTCTCCGTTCCCAGGCGGCCGCCCGGCAGCACGATGAGGTCGGTATTTAGAAAATCCACGTCTTCCGCCAGCGCATCCGCCTGCACTTTGATATGCCTGGAAGAATCCACAGCAGGCCGTCCCATCACGGATGCCATAAGCGTCTCGATACCGGCCCTGCGCAGAATATCCACTACAATCAGGGCTTCACACTCTTCAAATCCGTCAGCAAGAAACACAACAGCTTTCATGGGGACCTCCTGTTCCACTGTTTTTCTCCAAAAGGATATTTGCCCGAATCCTCTCCGGAAAGAGGAGCTTCTGCAAGGAATTATAGCATATTTCAGGGGAGATGCGAAGGGGATTGATTCATTCAGAAAACAATTCAGAGCCGGATCTAGCCGGCTCTGATAGCATAATTGCCCAGGTTGTTATTATGATTATTTCAGCATTTCTTCTACTTTCTCACGGGGCAGGGAAAGCTTCTTCATAAGCTTTTCGATCACTTCCTCACGTTCTTCTTTGCGGCCCTTTTCCAGCCCTTTTTCCTCTGCACGGAGGGCCGCCAGGTGGATTTCCATCTCGTAAGTCATATATTCGTTCCTCCATCGTTTGCTGCGGCGGGCTCTGATCACGTCCGCATCGATCGCCTGGGGCAGTGCGCCGCGTACAGTGCCATCACATAGGTAGTGCAGGAAGTCCGCGAGTTCCTGCGGCGCAGTGTCAATGCTTCCGGCGGCATTGACAATCAGTTTCTCCGCCTCATCACCGAGCTCGAGACCACCAGCATCCATGCACCGCTCCCGAAATCGGTATATTGGCAGGTTCTCCGAAAAGTGTTCCGGCTTCTTCAGGCAAATGAAAATCACGAAGCTGCGCGGCAGCCGCCGATAATCCATGTTTCGTTCAAGCCGATCGGCATCGATCATGCTCTGATAGTAGCGCATCCTCTTTCCAAGGGCGGGGTCATCGGTCGTCTGCATTTCAATATCAAACACAGAGCCTTCGGCATCTTCAGCGTAGACGTCAAAGCGCACCCCGCGCGAAGCGGGCGTCGGCTCCACGGCTTTCTCCGCTTCGGAAAGCTTCACTTCCCGAACGGGTATTTGCAGGATCAGCTGCAGCAGCTGTCTGGTCAGTTCCAGGTTGTGGCTCAGTACCTTGCAGAAAATGAAATTATTGGTAAACGGCAGTTGCTCGTAAGGCAAAAAGTGGGTCGGCATCTATTCTCCTTTATCATAGCATTACTTGCCAGGCGAGTCAATCGTTCCGAAAGGAACAGAACAATCACCTGGCAAATAAAGCATACCTGCATTAGATAAAGGCGTCACGCAACAAGGGATGGAATAATGACACAAATTGCACAGTTTGTTGCATGAAAGAGGGAAAATATGCGTAAAACTTGCATTGGACCAAATGATTGATACAAGGTGCATTCTTGTAGGAGCGGGTGCACATTTTATTCGATTTCAATCAGCCGATTAACAATCTCAATTACGTTGATCGGATCAAAATCGTACTCAAAAATAGATGCAATGATTATCTGGTGGTCAGAAAAGTCCCTTTTTAGAATACCCATCATCAGAGTGATATTTTCCTGATCCACTTCTTTCCCGCTGGGAGAATCCAAAATTATGGGTAGTTTAACGCCGATTGCACGTTCGATTTCGATGATATATGCCAACCGGAACGCAAATACGGTCTTGTGCAATACAGCCCCAGACAGCTCTTTGAGATTGGAAGTAAACAAATATGAAGCAGCAATCGTAGTATCGCTGCCTATTCCTAATTCCACAGCATATTTCAGAACGTTCTGATAAAGGCTATTCACGATATCATTGTTCGTTTTTGTGCTATCGGTAATTGCTTGACGAACATCCCGCAGTTCTTTTTCCAATCTTTTGATCTCTTTTTCGATTGCAACTGCATTGATTTGAAGAGAAGCAATTCTTCTATCAAATGCCTGTGTCATTGTTTCAGATTCCCAAAACGACAACTGTTCATCCTCGGATTGCCTTTGAGCTTCACGAGAATTGATGTTACTTAGAACCGATGCAAGCTCAGCAGAGATCAATTTGTGCTTCGTTATAAGATACTCGATGCTGTCATCAAAGCCTACAATGTTTTCAGCGGTAACAGGAATGGTTGTTCCGTCCGGGCCTTTGATAAGTAGCTTCATCTCAGCTATAAACTTACTGAATTGTCTGTTATCCTTTATGGCCTTGTCAAGACGGCGCAATTCCTTTTTTAAGGCGCTTTGCCGTATTCTAAGCTGTTCTAATTCGGAATCTATTCTTTCATCGTAGTGCTCTACAGCGAGAGCTCCTTCTTCAGTTTCAATAGTTTCTTGGTATTGCGCAACGCTGAACATTTGCTTGTATTTTCCAAGCTCGCGTGACAGCTTTGCTTCCTGCTGGATTAATGACGCACAATCGCGTCCGGACAGGCCTCGAATGAGCTCTTCAATATTGAAATGAATACTACCAATGGCTACGCCTCTGTTAAGCAGCGTCCAACCTTTTTCTTGATCCACATAGAATGCCCCAAGGAGATTTCCTAAGATGTCGGCATTTTCCGTTCCAAAGAGAACACTATGAAGCTCGTTCTGCTGTTCCGGCAAAATGTATGTAGTGCGTTCATCGTTTGCGGATACTACGATATGGCTATTCGCTGTTCTTGAAAGTGTTGCTTCACCGATTTTTTCGGTATAAATCAAAGTTTCAACTTCGCACCGCTCAAATTTGATTTTTCTTGTATTAGGAATGTTATAACCGAGAGAATACAGCAAAAACCTGAGCAGCGTAGTTTTACCCTTGCTGTTCTGCTTGCTATGAATCAAATTCGCATTGGCAGAGAATTCAATGAATCGACTGAATAATCCCTCTTTGATGCGGATAGACCTAATGATCATAGGGATACCCCCTTTTTGATCTTGTCAATGTCGTATCTTCTGCGTATCACGTTGTACATCACTACTTTTGATAGTGCTTCCGCTGTAGCAGAATCAATACCATCACCTTCAAACTCTGACGAATAGTTGCTCCAGCACTCCTCCACAAAATCGATTGTTTTCTCGCTTGGTTTTCCAGAATTCTTATATGCATTGAAATCGAAAAGGATCTTTGTAAAAAACTCTACTCGCTCGCAGCAAGAATCAATTATTTCTCTGAAGCGGCGAACAATCTCATCATATTGAACAGAATCAAACCGTTCAACAAAATCACGGTCAGTTCTTTCAATATCCGTTGCAATAACTATGATAGGCCAAATCAAGCTTTTCTTTGAAAGTGTGATTTTGGCGTCCTTTTTTGACCCGTTTTTGAATACTTCACCACACCACACCCGATGTAATTGCTTTCCAATCCCCGGAATATCAAGCTTAAGCTCACCAATGAAATCATTAATACTCTGCATTACAGCTTTGTATTTTTCGGAATCATCGTCAGTTTCAAATGGAACAACCTGAATAACAAACTGGGTTGTATCCAAGGGCTGATCGATCTGCGATAGATATCCAGTTATAATCTTCTGTGATGATTCGGGCAATGTGTTAAAACCTCGACGTGCCGGTCCCCAGAAAATGCTCCGTGATGCATCCTCATTCAGCGGGTTCGGGGAATTGGTTATCAAAATCAGTTTCTCTGTTCCAACCTTTTTGCTGCCTTCGGATAATGACTCCAGTGCCTTTTTGAGATTACTACGCACATTTGTAAAATCCGTGCTGCTATTCACTATCGCCTTTGCCTGAGCCAAGATATGGTTTCCACTATAAAGCTCGATATCAATATCCTCATTCTCGCTCTCTAATCTTAAAGATTGCAATTCCTTTATGTTTTCAAGCATTAATACAATAGCAGCGTTAACTTGGAAGTCAAAACCAAAAAGTACTGCATTAGCACGTCTGTCTTTCTCCATAATAACCTCCGCAGCCTTTCTATTAGAAAACCAGACTTATTCAAAAGAACGATCATTTTGCATATCTGTCTCAGACAGTATTTCTTTGCATTGATCGATAATTGTCAAGAATATATTAAAAAACTCATGTTTTGGTTCTATTAGTTTGCTTATCCATACGATCATATTAGCATATTGTAGAATGGTTGAACAATACTATTGTGGTTGATATCTCCGTTTTCCAGTGCAACTTCAGCTTCACACTATCTGCCGAGACGAATACGTATTCCCCTTTGAAGAACGGAATCATGACGCCGCCGCCGTACAGGACGCCGCAGCCGTCCACATACAGAAGCGCATGGAAGGAGTTGCTGCCGGTCTGGAAGGTGGCGAGTTTTTGGCCCTCGTGCCCCGCAGCAGGCGCTCCACCTGAAAATATTTGCAGCGCGTCAGTAGCTCTGAGGCGGAGCCGTTGTTGTAGCGAAGCACGCGCATGGATTGGCGCGGCGCGGCAGAAGAGCGAAGATTAGCCACCTCAAGCGCCTTGTCAACGTGCAGCGGCCGTTTACAGCCATATTTGTTAACTCTATCATAGTCATAGAGACGGTAAGTAATGTTGCTGCTTTCCTGGATTTCCGCCATCTGGCAGCCGGCGCCGATCGCGTGAACGGTTCCAGCTTCGATGAAAAATAAGTCATTTTTGCGAACAGAAACGTGGTTTAAGTACGACTCGATCGTCCCGGCGGCAAGCGCCTCTCTGACCGAGCCTGCAGTAACATCCTCTTTAAACTGTTTACTAGGTCAAATTATACGGAACATCAGTTCGATTGTCAAGCAAATGTTCCAGCTAGTCTGAAACAGCTAAAACGAAATAGTCTTTTATTCTCTGAAATGGAATGGATATCAAGGTCAGACGGGCTCTGCCACCTCTTTACAATCTTATCTCAAAAAAAACACAAGCCTCAGCTTGTGTTTTGATGCCCCCTGTCAATATCTCACTCGTCCTTCTGCTACCGCCTTCAGGTGTTCCCCGTAGGGGCTCTTTCCGTACAGCTTCGCGCTTTCCATGAGCTTTTCCTTATCGATAAACCCATTAATGAAGGCGATTTCTTCCGGGGCGCTGATGACGATGCCCTGACGGTTTTGGATAGTTTCGACGAAGTTAGCAGCCTGCAGAAGAGAGCTCATGGTGCCGGTATCCAGCCAGGCAAATCCGCGCCCTAAAAGCTGCACGTCCAGGAGGCCGTCCTGCAGATACATGTCGTTAAGGGTGGTGATCTCTAACTCGCCGCGCGCAGAGGGCTGCACCAGATTTGCCCGCGCGGAGACGCCGGCGGGGTATAAATACAGACCGGTCACGGCGTAGTTTGACTTTGGGGCTTTCGGCTTTTCTTCAATGCTCAGAGCCTTGCCGTTTTCATCAAATTCGACCACGCCAAAGCGTTCCGGATCGGATACGTAATAGCCAAAGACCGTCGCCCTTCCGTTTTCTTCCGCGTCCCGGACAGCTTCCTTCAGCAGCGTCCGGAAGCCGTTGCCGTAGAAGATGTTATCGCCTAAGACCATCGCACCGGCTTCGCCGCCAAGGAACTCTTCGCCGAGAATGAAAGCCTGTGCAAGACCGTCCGGAGAAGGCTGCACGCAGTAGGAGAGGGAGATGCCAAACTGGCTGCCGTCGCCAAGAAGCGCTTCAAAGCGCGGCGTGTCGTCGGGCGTGCTGATGATCAGAATGTCTTTGATCCCCGCCAGCATCAGGGTGCTGAGGGGATAATAGATCATGGGTTTATCGTAGATGGGCAGCAGCTGCTTGCTGGTCACTTTTGTGAGCGGGTAAAGTCTGGTTCCGGATCCTCCGGCAAGTACGATTCCTTTCATTTTGCGCCTCCTCAGAATTTGAAGGTAGGCAGGGCGTTCTTCGTTGAAGAACACTATGTACCGTTCCACCTCATCCCGGATGTTTCCGGTTCCGGTCAGATGGAAGTCATTGAATATCTCCGCCTTGATCCAACCATTGATCGCTTCCATTGCAGCATTGTCGGTTGGTGTTCCGGCACGAGACATCGAATGAACGATGTTATATAGAGGCAGGAGCTCATTAAAGGACTTTGAAGCATAAACAGCACCTTGATCAGTGTGCAGCACCGTTTTAAGTTTCGGATGCACCTTTTTTAAGCTCTACAAGGGCATTCAGACCGTCGATATAAGTCATTCGGTCGCCCCTGCGCTCTGACAAAGAGAACGTCTGGATCTCATTATTCCAAAGATCCATGTACATTATCACTCCACCCTGAATCCTTCATACCCAGGGTACTGTGCATAGCTCGGATCCGCGGCAATCAGTTCGATGAAGTTATCGATTTCGATGATGTCGGACTTATGGCACTTGCGGATCTCAAGACTGTAATTGTTCTTCATGATCCGCAGCGGAACCATCTCCCACAGGTGTTCCTTGCCGCCGCGGGTCGCATACACTTTCCGAAGATCAGCTTTCAGCTTTTCGGCATCTTTGCCATCCCAGTAGGAAATACCAAATGCCTGGTAGCAGTCGGTGCCGCCCATCCGGTAGTCAGCGGCTGCGCCGTTTTTCTTCTTAAAGCACCAGTCATCTGTCTCAGAGACTTTGGCGCCGAGGTAGTTGGACCGATACTCATATTTGCTGATGACATCCGGATTCGTGATATACAGATCGGCTTCGCAGATATAGCAGCGGTCGATCGCATCGCTGGCATAAACAGCAGAAGAGATGTTATTGGTTATGTTGTATTCCCGGTTGTCAATGAAGTGGATCGTCGGATACTTCTCCAGAAGCTGGTCGAACTGCTCCTTCTTATAGCCGCGGACGATCGTAATATTCGTGATCCCTTTTGCCGTGAGCGCATCCAGCAGCGTGTCGATGATGCGGACACCGTTGACCTTCACTAACGGTTTCGGCGTATCCAGTGTCACCGGTGCGAGGCGCGATCCGAAACCTGCGGCCAGGATGATCGCCTTCCGGACCCTGTACGGTTCCAGCGCCCGCAGACCTTTTTCACTGATCTCAATGCTGCCGTCAGCAAGAACGTTGATATAGTTCTTTTCTTCCAGATCTTTCAGATGTTTCGTCACGTTGTTGAGAGAAATCGTCAGTTCATCGGCCAGTCTGCGCTGGCTGTATACGCCCTTGCCGCGCTTCTCCAAGTAGGTCAGGAAGTCAAATTCGTGACGTTCCAGGCCGATTCCCCCTTCGATCTCAGTGCTGTCCGCCTTCTTTACCGCGTTTGAAACAGTGGTAAATATGACCCGGGCTGCGACATTCAGGAACAGGATAATAAGTGAGATAACGCTCTGCATTTCATAGTTGCTGTTCTTCTCGTAGGTGGTGATAAGTATGGACAACGGCTGATTGTCGTAGGTGCAGAGGAATGCGACAGCAGAGATGGTAATCATGCTGTTCAGGAAGAAATAGGAGAACATCTCGATCAGCGTGGACACGGAATTCGGAATCAGAACATTTTTAATGATCCTTCCTTTCGAGATCCCAAGCGTTTCACCGATCACCTCATAGTCACTGTTGATCTTGCTGAGGCAGTTCTTGGCCAGCAGGTACGGCGAGCCGAGGAAGTGGAAGATGTTTACCACGATAAGGATCAGGATCGTTCCGTAGAAGACGCCGTTTGTCCCCTTAAACAGGAAGATGAATCCGATGCCCAGGACAAGGCCGGGAATGGCGATCGTGGACAGCGCAAACAGATCGACAGCCTTGGCCAGTCTGCCGCTTTTTCTTACGCTCAGGTACCCCAGCAGATAGGCAAAGACCGTACCAAGCAGCGCGGTCAGCGATGCCAGGAACAGGGAGTTCCTGATATATGCTGTCAGGCCAACGCCATGGGTATTCGAGAAGATGTTGGCGATGTGCTCAAACGTAAACGACAGATCGTTCGGAAAGGCCTTGGTCAGCGACAGACTGATGAAGGCTAACTGCGGCAGGAACAGGATAAAGCATAGCACGAGAACAACAACTACCGCAGCGATATTGAAGCCTTTTTCTGCTTTGATCAGCCTTTTTTGCTTGTCGCTGACGCTTTGATCCTTGAAGATCAGGTCAAAAACGAAGGAGATGATCGAAGGCACAAGCAGGACAAATCCGGCAATGCTGCCTCTTCCATACTGGAAAGATGACATGAACTGATCGTACAGATACATGGGCAGCGTCTTGACCTTGCCTGCGATCTCCATCGGCATGCCGTAATCGGAAAAGATCAGGGTGAAACAGGCAAAAAAAGCGGAGATCAGCGCGATCCGGAGGTAGGGGACGGTCAGACGGAAGAAGGTACTCAGTCTCGGGATCCCCATGATATTGGCGGCATCGTACGGTCCTTTATCTTCATAGTGAAGCGCATCGTAAAGGATCAGAAAGGTCGCCGGAAATGAGGTCATTACCGAGCCCATGATCAGGCCGGCAAAGCCTCTGACTTCGATTTCCACGCCGAAGAGCAGATCAATGAAACCGTTCGTTCCGAAAAGGACACGCAGACCAAGACCGACGGAGATCGTCGGCACCAGCATGCCAAGCGTCAGAAGAACGACAAAGAGGTTCTTGTTTTTCAGACTCGATGTGTTCAGCAGATACGCAGCAATTAACGCCAGCGCCGTGGTGATCGCAGCAGCAGCCGTCGTATAGATCAGCGAATTCTTTATGGCACTCCAGAAGTTGCTGTCTTTCAGAATGAACTGCCAGTCGGCAGCGGTAACGTGAAATGCTAAGGTTAACAGCGGCAGGATCGCAAACAGCAGAATACAGCCCACGGAGATGAGCCTCAGATATTCATGCCTGACAAAGCTGCCGGCGCGAATGATCCGATCCTTCATTTGATGCTGTCCTCAATGCTCTTAACTTTCAGATCCAGGTGGTCAACGACGAACCGCTTCACGAACGGATCAGCGGGGTGGTGATAAAGATTATAAGGCGTATCCATCTGAACGATGCGCATGTCGTTCAGGACCATGATCCGGTCTGAGAGAGCAAAAGCTTCTTCCTGATCATGGGTCACATACACCATCGTGATCTTCAGCTTTTTCTGGATCTCCTTCAGCTGCTGGCGCAGTACGACTTTGATCTCAGCATCCAGGGCAGACATCGGCTCATCAAAGAGGATGATATCGGGGTTCAGCACAAGAGTGCGCGCAATGGCGACCCGCTGCTGCTGGCCGCCGGAGAGCTGCTTGGGTTTCTTGTAAATATGCTCTTCCAGACCGACTGTCTCGATGATCTCCCGCACCTTTTTATTGACTTCATCCTTATCCATCTTTCGGGCGCTCAGGGCATAGGAGATGTTGTGAAAGACATCCATGTTCGGGAACAGAGAGTAGTTCTGAAACACGATACCGATACTGCGGTCCTTTGGTGCCGTATGGGTGATATCCACGCCGTCCTTGATGATCTTGCCGCTTGTGGGCTGCTCGATGCCGATCAGCATTCTCAGGATGGTCGTCTTTCCGCAGCCGGAAGGTCCGAGAAGGGAAAGGAATTCTCCGCGCATGATATCGAAGGAAATATCCTCCAGAACGGTCTTGGACTTGAATTTCTTGTTAATGTTTACTGCCTGGATGATCGGCTCAGCCATTTCTCATTCCTCCCTGAAAACAGGACAAGAACAGCAGACTGCCTGCCATTCCTGTCCTGTGATGATTGCTTTGTCTCAATACTTCCACTGATCCAGAAGGTTCTGCTTATACTGGAAATCGAACAGACCCTTCATGGTGATCTCGGCGTAGCTGGCCGGATAGTTTTTGATCTCGGAAGCCGGCATGTTCACATAGATCTTGTCCGGGTTGAATTTCGCGCACTGCGGTTTGTTCAGCTCATTGAAGAGATAGGTGAAGACTTCCTTGACGCTGCCTTTGGTCTCATGTCCGGAGATCATGCCCATGGTGAAAAGGTCAAAGGCGAGCCCCTGGTCGGGGACCACGACGGTCATGCCTTCGTTGTCATTGGCATAGTTCACGCACTGCCACAGCAGGCCGTAAGCAATGGCAACGTCTCCGCGGACAGCCGCCTTAGCCGGCGCTGAACCGGACGTCGTGTACTCTTTGATGTTCGGGTTCAGAGACTCGAAATACTTCATGCCGGCATCTTCACCGAGCACCGTGATCATGCCGTTGTAGTAGCTGTAACCGGTTCCTGAGGACTTAGGGCTGGGCATGGAGATCAGTCCGGCATATTCGGGCTTAAGCATGTCTTCGTATGTTGCAGGAACAGGAAGGTTTTTCTCTGCCAGCAGTTTGGTGTTGACCAGGAAGGCACCGGCGGTCTTGCCATTCACGGCATATTTGTGATGACGGTCGGTATAACCGGTGACAGAAGAATCATAAACCGAGAAATCATAGTCGGACAGGTCAACGAACAGATCGGGAGCAGCATTCAGGATGATCTCAGCGTTAACGACTTCCAGATCGTAGAAGATGTCGCAGTCACTGTTTTTACCCTCAGCCTGCAGTTTGGACAGCAGCTGACCGGTGCCGAGAGACTGGATCACGATCTCAGTGTTCGGGAACTTCTTATTCAGTTCTTCCTGAATATAGGCAATGCGTTCGTCCTCCGCGGCGGTGTAGATAACGACACGGTCGCCCTTGGAAGCATTGTTCGTGGATGCATTTTGGCTGCTGCCGCAGCCGGCAAGCAGCATGACTAAGCACAGCAGGGAAGCTGTCAGCGAGATAATTCTTTTGCTCATGTTGGGACTCCTAAACAATAATCCGTTTCATTCCGCTCGGAAAAACCAAGCAGATGAAACGGATTATAGAGTAATGCCATTATTCTGTCAAGTAATTTGTTCAATTATTGCCGAAAAAAGCATTTTCCTGCAACAACTTAAAGATCATAAGTCTTGTCGATGGCTTTCAGTTCCTTGAATGTGTCGATCTCAACAATGTCTTCATCTCTGCAGGGACTGACTTCGACCTGATAATGCTCTTTTCGGTAGACAAGCGGAACCTGCTCCCAATAGCGTTCCTTTCCGCCGGGAGAAGAGAAGACGTCCTGAATGTCCTGGGACAATTTGTGACCGTCGGCTTCGTTCCAGTAACTGATGCCAACCATCTGCCAGATATCGTCTCCCTCACCGCCGACCTTCTCTTCAACGATCACGTCATCCTTTACGACGAAGCACCAGTCATCACTTCTGTTCTTCCTGATCGCAAGAAAGTCTGAGGTATAGTGGTATTTCTTAATGATCGACGGATTGGAGATCAATAGGTCAGCCTCAAACACATATGCGTTGGAAAGCATGTAGCGGGCAACAAGCGAAGAACTGATATTGTTTGCTTCATTGTACATGGGATTCTCAAGGAATCTGATCATGGGATACTTGTAATGGAGCTGATCAAACAGTTCCCCAAGGTAACCGCGGACAATGTAGATCTCAGTGATCCCTGCCTGAAGGCAAGCATCGATAAGGCGGTCAATGATCCGCACCCCGTGCACACGGACGAGCGGCTTCGGCGTATTCAGTGTAATTGGAACTAGCCGCGTACCGAAGCCGGCAGCGATAAAGATGGCTCTCTTGCAGCGGTACGGTTCCAATGCATCCAGACCGTTTCTTGTAATTTTACCATCCTTAATGAACGATAAGTCCGCCAGTTCCTTCATGACCTGGTTGACCGTTCCGAGGCTATAACTAGTGCATTCTTTCAAATGCCGCTGAGTCAATGAATCCTTTGATGTGGCAAAAGCTGCCAGAATGTCAAATTGTTTTCTGGTGAGTGACATAGATACCTCGACATATACAACAAATTGATTAATAGTGATTTTTATGTAGCTTTTGGATGCCTTGCCATAACTGCCTCTTTTAAAAAGGCTATCGTTATTCTTCTACCGGCATTTCCATCCCATACTTCTCTTTCGCCAATCTACTCATTTCGCCATAAATCTCCGTTACCGTTTCTCGTGTAGGATATATAACTACAGGCTCTTCATGGCTCGATGTAAAGCATATCGCTTTGTATTTCGGCCAATGTGATTCGCAATAAGTCAGGGGGGCGTCCGGATCAATTTCTGCATCAGGACCTCCCGAATGAGAAATCATTTCGCAACTATTATCGTATACTTGGATCAAAGCTATGCCATGTTCTTTTGCATAATCGATGGCGCCTTTTTGAAAACCGCTCGTGGAGAGCAGAATACCCTTATGCATGCCAAGATTCCGGAGTTTGTCTTCAAGAACCTGGACTGTTTCGCGCTTTATCTTGCCTTTGTAACGCTTACATTCGCAGAGAAGTTTTATTTCAACCTGCATAGTAATACACGACGCGAAGATGTCGATCTGAAATGTTCCATCATGTGCTTTGATTTTGACATTATGCACAATGACAAAATCTTGCAAATGCTCGGCTGCTGCATAGTCCTTCAAACGTTCCATACAGAATAATTCAAATTCTTCCGGGGTAATGGAACATACGTAGTCTTGAGTATCATGTGTAATGGTGGGTATGGTGCTGTTCGTAACGTGATCCCTCCTAAAGTAAGCCTGTCCTCTTTATGCTCTAATCCCTGCGGTTAATATACTCTTTTAACGTCCTTACTTGTTCTTCAATCTGAATTTGGTGAACTTCCGGAATTCCACCGTATTCGTTATTCAAGTATTTGTTACGGATATTATTATTTGCGTATGTTCTGCGCTCGTGATCATTAATGCATTTTGCTTCTGTTTTATTACTTTCAGTGTTACGAAGTATAAATACAGATTCACGCCCAAAGGCTGTTTCCATAAGCATCGTGTTGTGTGTGGTCATAATAACCTGACCATCAATATGACTATAGGTTTCTTTCAATACTTTCAAGAATAATACGTCATGGATTCCTGAATCAGCTTCATCGATTACAACTGTTCTCCCGGAACAAGCGGTCAGCAAATAACAGAACATGTATAAAAGCTTATGTGTGCCTGTAGACTCCTTTGAAAAATCGATTTGACGCAGCTTCCCAGCAATTTTCTTCTCAAAATAAAGCTGATAGCGTATCTTATCTCCATCTGGCTTCCGGTCATAATAAACCCTATGAATATCAGAATTAGTTGAATTGAAAAAAGAAGAAAACAGTTTTTCAAGTAAATCCAATAAGCTTTCGTTGTGTGCTGATAGTGTACCCTTTTCTGGTGCTGCCAACAATTTAATGGGAGGGAAGAAACCATCCCAAGTTCGATGACCAATTCTAACCGCACATGATACACGGAAAACCTACCATGGTTTTTCCAATCTGTCAAGAGTGCTTAAAGTCCAACCGGAAGGGAGGAGAGTACTTATGGATTCTCTTGCAAACGAGAAGAGACAGGTGGCGTATTACATATTCCGCACCAAGATTACGGTGAAAGGAGTAACACTTTACGCCAAGGATTACGGACATAAAGCGTTCCGTATTCCAGTCTATCGCTAATCGCGAGCCGTGCTATGGGGCGGCGTGCAGGAAGGATGGGGTGACCAGGAAGGGCGGGGTGACCGGGGACTTCGGGACGCGGGGCGGCGTGCAAGGGGAAATAATGCTTGTGTTTGCGGCGGGAACATGGTATTTTACGCGTGAGGTAATGAGATGATTTTTGATACGCATGTACATTATGATGACCGCCGCTTTGATGAGGACAGGGAGGCTGTGCTGAACGGCCTTGCCGGAGAAGGCGTTCTCGGCGCGGTGAATATCGGCTGCGATTTTAAAAGCAGCGAGGCGGGGCGCGCGCTTTCGGAGCGTTTTTCCTTCCTGTATTTTTCTGCCGGGATCTACCCGGACAATGTGAACGAGGCGGAAGAGCTTGGCGAAGAGGCTGCTATAGGGCGGCTGAAGGCGCTGCTGCTGGCCCCGAAGGCGGTGGCCGTAGGAGAGATCGGCCTGGATTATCACGGCTTTGACACCTGGCCGGATAAGCCGAAAGCAGAGCTCCAGCAGAAGTGGTTCCGCCTGCAGGCAGGCCTTGCGAGGGAGATGGGAAAGCCCATCGTCATCCACAGCCGGGATGCGGCAGCGGATACATTAAGCCTCGTGCGCGGGGAGCTGCGGGACCAGCCGAAGGTTCTGCACTGCTTTTCGTACAGCAAAGAGGTGGCGGCGCAGTGCCTGGATGCGGGGGCGTATCTGGGGATTGGCGGCGTGGTCACATTCAAAAATGGACGAAAGATGAAAGATGTGGTAGAATATATGCCGGCAGACCGTCTGCTTCTGGAGACGGACTGTCCTTACCTTGCGCCGGAGCCGTTTCGCGGCAGGCGGAACCAGTCGGGGTACCTCCCGTATGTGGTGCGGCAGATCGCGCTGATCAAGGGGATGACGGAAGAGGAAGTCGAGACGGTGACCTGGGAAAACGCCGTGAAGTTTTACGGGATCAAGGCTTCCCCTTTAGGGGAAGCTGTCACGGCTGTAGGCCGTGACTGATGAGGTTAAAGATGCTGGCGAACGGGCGACCTCATCCGTCAGCTTCGCTGATACCTTCCGCACAAGGCACGCCCTTCGGGTGCCCTGAAGGGGAAGGCAAAGGAGTAGTATGAAACCATATTTGGCAGACCCGGCTGAGACGAAGCGCATCATCGCGAAATACGATTTTGCCTTCCGCAAGCAGTACGGGCAGAATTTTCTCATAGACAGCGCGGTGCCGGAGGCGATCGTGCAGGCCGCGGGCCTGACGAAGGCGGATGCGGTCCTGGAGATCGGGCCGGGCATCGGGACCATGACGCAGTACCTCGCGGAGGCGGCGGGAAAGGTCACGGCCGTCGAGATCGACAAGGCGCTGTTACCGATCCTTGCGGATACGCTTTCCGGTTTTGACAATGTGCATGTGATCCAGGGCGACATCCTGAAGACGGATTTGTCTGCCCTGATAGAGGAAATGGGCGGCGGCCCCATCAAGGTCGTCGCAAATCTGCCTTATTATATTACGACCCCCATCATCATGAAGCTGCTTTCTAGCGGCGAGGCAATCAGCCTGATGGCGCTGATGGTGCAGGAGGAGGTCGCGGAGCGGATCGTGAGCGGTCCGGGCAGCAAGGCCTACGGCGCGATCAGTCTGGGCGTGCAGTACTACGCGGAGCCGAAAATCGCGCGCAGAGTGGCGCCGTCGAGTTTCATGCCGCAGCCGGGCGTGGCATCTTCGGTCCTGCTGCTTGAGAAACGGGCGGAGCCGAAGGTGAGTCCGAAGAATCCGGAGCACATGTTTGCCTGCATCAAGGCGGCATTTCTGCAGAGGCGCAAGACCCTGCCGAATGCGCTTTCGGGCTACGCGCCGCTTGGAATCTCGCGTGAGAAGGCGGCGGAAGCCTTAAGGCGGATGGGACTTGACGAGAGGCTGCGGGGCGAGACCCTGGACCTTGAGGGGTTTGCAGCGTTAAGTGATAGGATTTGTGAGGAGTGAGGAAGGATTGCCACGGCTCCTGCGGAGCCTCGCAATGACAAATACTTTGATAAAAGAAGGATAGGGTTGTGGCAGCAGAGAAAACACACAAACTGAGTGAACGCAAGACAAGGCATATCAACCGGAAGCGGCTGATGGGCCTGGTTCTTGCTGTGGTGATCATTGCCGCAGCTGCCTTTTTGCTGGTGCGGATGATCTCGCACCGGAGTTTTGATCAAGCGGAACTTGTCGAAGAAATCGAGCAGAGCGGCGGCAGCAACGTCGACTATCTGCATTTCGGAAGCGGGATCCTGCGCTACTCGCGCAACGGCGCGGCATTTCTGAAGGCGGACGGCAAGGAACTCTGGAACATCAGCTATTCCTACGAGAACCCGCGGGCGAAGCTCCAGGAGGGCTACGCCATGATCGCCGATATCGGCGGCACGTCGGCCTGCATCGTCGGCCGCGAGGGCATCACCGGGATCATAACGACGAATCAGCCGATCCTGAACATGTCCGTTTCCGGCACGGGCACCGCAGTGCTTGCGCTTGAGGACGGAACGACCAGCACCCTGCAGTTCTACGACAGGACCGGCAAGCAGCTCGATATCTCTGTGACGCTCGAAATGGGGATGAGCGGCTACCCGGTGGATTTGGCGCTTTCTCCGGATGGGAGCGGTCTTGTGGCTGCGGCCGGCGCATACCTTGGCGGCGAGCTGGCCACGCAGATCGTCTTTTACAATTTCTCCACGGGCCGTGGCGAGACGAACCGCCTGGTCGGCTATTTCACCTACAAGGACGTCGTTTTCCCCGAGATCCGCTACATGAGCAGTCAGACCGTGGCGGCGGCGGGAGACGACAGGCTGGTCTTCTTCGACCTGAGCACGGAGACGAAGCCGCAGGTGAAGGAAGAACACATCTTCGACACGCAGATCACGGCGGTGGATATGAGCACGGCTGCGGTCTCGGTCGTGCGCTCGGTGGCGAGCGGCCCCGGCCTCATGCTGGAGGTTTTCGGCAGAAACGGCAAAAACGAGTTCAAAACTGAACTGGACGAGACGCCGCGCTATATGGAAGAGAGTGAAAATTACGTACTGATGACAACGGAATCAGGCGTAAAAATATGGGATTACAGCGGAAAGCTCCGTTTTGAGGGGCTGCTTTCGCAGGAGGCGCAGACGGTCTTTGCCATGAACCGCAGGACGCTCGTGCAGCCTTCCGGCGGCCGCCTGTACCGTTACCGCCTGAAATAGAGGTGGATCATGAAATTGCAGAAAAAGCTGTTATTCATTTGCCTGCTGCTGATCATCGTTCCGTCGCTGCTGTTGACGGGCGCCATGATGCTGATGCGCAGGATCCAGGTGCGTCAGATCCAGAAGCAGTTCGAGATCACGGAGAAGGTGGACCCGTATTCCTTCAGCGCCGCGCAGCGCTTTGACGTCATGCGGACGACCCTGGTCAGCAACGTGAAGGATGGTCAGAAAAAGGACGTCGACTGCGTGCTGAAAAAGGACTATCTGACGGAGCTCAACACCCGCATGATGAAGATGGGCGGATACATCCTCGGCTGGCAGAACGGGAACTATTACTATGTCGGCGGCACCGGTTCGGAGGGCGTGCAGCAGTATCTGGAGGATGACCTTCCGGCGGATGATGACCGGAACGTATACTATACGGAGCTGGGAAGAAGATACCTCATCGGCAGCTATGCCTTTGCGGACGGCGCAGGCGAAGAGGGAGTCCTCTACCTGGTTTCGGACGTAACGGATTCCATGCCGGTCTTAAGCCAGGCCATCAGCGTCTTTCTGATCGCGGGGATCTTCGTGCTCATGTTCTCGGTGCTGATCACGGGCAGCTGGCTGCGGAACAGCCTGGTTAAGCCGCTTGCGAACCTGAAGAAAGCGACCAATGCCATCAAGGAAGGCAATCTCGACGTGAAGGTCGAAGCCTCCGGCGACGACGAGATCGCGGCGCTCTGCCGGGATTTCGAGGAGATGCGCATGCACTTAAAGGAATCGGCGGATGAAAGGCTGCAGACCGAGAAGAACAACAAGGTCCTGCTCAGCAACATTTCCCACGATCTGAAGACCCCGATCACCGCCATCAAGGGCTATGTTGAGGGCATTCAGGACGGCGTGGCCTCTTCTCCGGAGAAGCTGGACAAATATCTGCATACCATTTACAATAAAGCCAATGATATGGATAAGCTGGTGGACGAGCTGACGCTGTACTCGAAGATCGACACGAACCGCATCCCGTATAATTTCGAGAAGATCAGGGCGCGGGGCTACTTTGAGGACTGCGCGGACGAGCTTAAGGAAGAGCTGGAGGCGGAAGGCGTGGTGCTCGAATTTGACTGCACGGTGGATCCGTCGGTGCAGATCATAGGCGACGCAGAGCAGCTTAAGCGTGTCATCAACAATATTATTTCCAACTCGGTCAAGTATATGGACAAGGCGAAAAAGCAGATCGCGATCCGCGTGAGAAACGATGAAAACTACGTCCGTGTGGAGATCGAGGACAACGGCAAGGGGATCGCGAACAAGGACATTCCGTTTATTTTCGACCGCTTTTACCGTACGGATTCGTCGCGGAATTCGTCGACGGGCGGCAGCGGAATCGGGCTTTCGATCGTGAAGAAGATCGTGGGTGACCACGGCGGACGCATCTGGGCGTCCAGCAAGGAGGGGGTCGGCACGACCATGACCATAGAACTGAGAACGTTCAAGGAGGCGTAAGATGAGCAGAATTCTGATTGTGGAAGATGAGAAGGATATTGCGGAGCTTGAGAAGGATTACCTCGAACTCAGCGGTTTTGAAGTGGAAATTGCGGGCAACGGAACGGAAGGCCTGGCGAAGGCCTTGAACGAGGATTTCGACCTCTATATTCTGGATCTGATGCTGCCCGGCGTGGACGGCTTTGAGATCTGCAAGAGAATCAGGGATGTGAAGGATACGCCCATCCTCATGGTTTCGGCCAAGCGCGACGATATCGACAAGATCCGCGGACTCGGCCTCGGGGCGGACGACTATGTGACGAAGCCCTTCAGCCCGAGCGAGCTCGTGGCGCGGGTGAAGGCGCATCTGGCGCGCTACGACAGACTGATCGGCAGCCAGTCGCAGAAGAATGAAGTGATCCAGATCCGCGGTCTGAAGATCGACCGGACGGCCCGCCGCGTGTGGATCAATGGGGAGGAGAAGCAGTTCACCACGAAGGAATTTGACCTGCTGACCTTCCTTGCCATGAATCCGAACCACGTGTTCACGAAGGAAGAACTGTTCCGGAATATCTGGGACATGGAATCCGTGGGCGACATTGCAACCGTGACGGTGCACATCAAGAAGATTCGCGAAAAGATCGAAATGGACACCTCCAAGCCGCAGTATATCGAGACGATCTGGGGCGTGGGCTACCGCTTCAAGATCTGATCATTTGCCGCCTGACATGCCGCGGCAGGAGGAAATATGACGAAGGAAGAACGCGTGCGGGAGATTCTTGCGCGCCTGGATGCAGAATACGGCACGGATCTGGCGTGTTATCTGACGCATGAGGATGCCTGGCAGCTGCTGGTGGCGACGATCCTCTCAGCTCAGTGCACGGATGCGCGGGTGAACGAGGTGACGCCGGGCTTATTTGCGAAATACGACAGCGTGGAGAAGTTCGCGGAGGCGGAGATCGCCGAGCTTGAGCAGGATATCCGTTCGACCGGCTTTTACCACAACAAGGCGAAAAACATCAAGGCCTGTGCGCGCATGCTGCTGGATGAGTACGGCGGCGTGGTGCCGTCCGATATCGAAGAGCTTGTAAAGCTGCCGGGTGTCGGCCGGAAGACCGCAAACGTGATCCGCGGGAACATTTTCCGGATCCCGAGCGTGGTCGTGGATACGCACGTGGGAAGGCTGTCGAGAAGGCTCGGGCTGACTAAGGCGGAGGACCCGGAGAAGGTGGAATACGACCTCATGGCCTGCATTCCCGAGGATCACTGGATCCTCATCAATCTGGACCTGATCGCCCTCGGGCGCAGCATCTGCAAGTCGCAAAAGCCCAGGTGCGGGGAATGCTTCCTTGCAGACCTCTGCCCGTACGGAAAGAAGTGTTTAAAATAAAAAGGAGAACAGCGTATGTTTGATTTCAATAAAAAACGCAACAACAAGGTCATTCTGTGGATCATCGTGGGCATCCTGGTGCTCTGCATGGTCCTGCCGATGGCGTTCCAGCTGATTGCCGCGCTCATGGGTAACGCCTGATGATGCACATCGTGCTGCATGAGCCGGAGATCCCGGCAAATACCGGCAATATCGGACGCACCTGTGTTTCCACGGGTGCGCATTTGCATCTTATCAAGCCGCTCGGATTTTCGCTTGCGGAAAAGGATTTGCGGCGCGCGGGGCTCGACTATTGGAAGGACCTTGACGTGAGCGTCTACGAAAGCTACGAGGATTTCCTGGAGAAGAATCCCGGGGCGCGCATCTGGTACGCGACCACGAAGGCCCGCACCTGCTATTCGGATGCGGTCTTTGCGGACGGCGACTATCTGATGTTCGGTAAGGAGAGCCTGGGGATCCCGGAAGAGATCCTGGTGGAAAATCCCGAGCGCTGTATCCGCATCCCCATGGTGAAGGACAACCGGTCCTTAAACCTTTCGAATTCCGTGGCCGTGGTGCTTTACGAAGCGTTAAGACAGCAGGAATTCCCCGGCCTTGAGCGGGAAGGGAAATTGCACCATCTTAGCTGGTAACTCGGAGAACGACGATCGCGAGGAGTGATGTCTGATGAAGTATTATCTCGAGACCGGTTCTGCGGATCCGGCTTACAACCTGGCCTTTGAGGAATACGTCCTTCTGCACAAAAAGGAGGGCGATATCCTGATGCTCTGGCAGAACGATAACGCGGTCATCATCGGCCGGAACCAGAACACGGAAGAAGAGATAAACAGGACGTTCGTGGAAGCGCGCGGGATCAAAGTCGTGCGGCGCATCACGGGCGGCGGCGCGGTCTACCATGACCGCGGAAACTTAAATTATTCGTTCATTACGGACTGCGGTGCGTTTGATCACGCCGCTCTTTCTGCATTTACGGAACCGGTCGTGCGTGCGCTGCGAAGCCTCGGCGTGCAGGCGGAAGCGAAGGGCCGCAACGATATCGAGGTGAATGACTGCAAGGTCTCCGGCACGGCGCAGCGGGTGCAGGGCGGCCGCATCCTTTTTCACGGAACCCTTCTCTTTGACAGCGATCCGGAGATGATCGCCGGTGCACTCCGGGCGGATCCGGAGAAGTTCCGCTCAAAAAGCACCAAATCCGTGCGCAGCCGGGTAGGAAATATCCGTGACTTCCTGCCCGAGAAGATGACGCTTGAGGCGTTTCGAAAGGCTCTTAAGAAAGAACTGCTGCAGGGGGATTTCGAGGAAATATTTCCCGAAAGAGAAGAATTAGAAGCAATCAAATCGCTGAAAGAAAGCAAATATGACACGTGGGAATGGAACTTCGGGGCTTCGCCGCGCTTTGACAGAATCATGAAAAAGGTCTGTGATGGCGGGATCCTTAAGACCGGAGTCAGCGTGGACCGGGGCGGCAGCATTGCGGCGGTATCCTTCCGCGGCGATTTTATGAGCAGGCGGGATGTGAGCGAGATCGAGACCGCCCTCACCGGCTGCCTGTATGAGAAAGAAGCGGTAAAGCGTATTCTGGAACGCTTCCCGCTCGAAGAATATTTCGGAAGCATTACCGCCGAAGAAATTCTGGAAAGCCTGTTCGGGTAGAAGGGCTGCGCCCCCTGTCATCCTGAGGGAGCGAAGTCATCTCCCCTGTCATCCTGAGGGAGCGAAGCGACCCGAAGGATCTTCCTGCTTTATTTTCTTCTGCATTTGCTTAGGATAATAAGAAACGAGCAGGCCATACAACATTTGCCGCCTTTCGATTGTATACTCTGCAAAGAACAATAACGAGGAGAGCCGAAGATGAAAAAGTTATTCATCCCCTTTTTGATTACGACCCTGCTGCTTCTCTCCGCCTGCGGCGCGAAGGGAAAGGAAACGCCAGGCACGCAGCCGGAGGCAGTTCCTGCCGGAACCCAGCCGGAAACAGTGCCTGCCGGTATGCGGTCAGAAACCAAGCCAGCCGGAACGCAGGACTCTTCCCTGGCCGACATATACGTGCTTGCGCCTGACCATCCGGCACTGGGGACTACCGATGCATACGGAGGCGAGGGCATGACTGACTGGGCAATGGCCCGCAGCAAGGCATTGTTTGAAGACTACGATGCCTTCTGGAAATATGTGGACCAGTACCCGGAGAGCGCGCTCAAAGCACACTGTGCAGGCGCCTATACGGGAGACATAAATGATTTTCGCTTTATTATTCTTCTGGAGGATCCGGAGGATAAGACCTGCCTTGACGAGATCGGAGACATCGGGCTGAAGACGGATTATCAGATCCGCAGGGGCTTCGGAACCGAAGCCCGCATAAAAGAGGCCAAGGCGGAGATCGATGCGAAACTGGAGGCGCTTAAGGCCGGCCTTAAGGACGGCTCGACTGACGGCGATGCCGCTTATTTGCTGGCACACTACCACCCGGAGGTGGAACTGTTCCGCGACAGGGGCAAGGTAAGCGTTATCCTTTACTGCGCGAGCATCTTTTACGGGGCTACCGGCGAGGAAGAAGCCGCTGACCGGGCAAAGGGGATCGCGCTGTTTGAAAAATATGTGGGCAAATATGACGTTGTGCTCTACGGTTATCCGATCTAACAGCTGAGATGACCCGGCTCGGCAGATCATTAATAAATCGGCCCTGTAAATCGTCAATAAAATGCTTGCATTTTGCTTTTCGGCGTTGTAAAATATTTTCACGTCTGCGGAAAGCAGACTGAATTTAGCGGATAGAAACCGAGGAAAGCATTATGAGCCAGAAAAAGGTTGACGAGTATAAAGAGTTTAAAAAGAACCGCAAAGCCAATCTGGAGAAGGAACGCAAGGCCAGAAAGCGTACAGAACAGATCTGGAAGATCGTGGCGATCGCCCTTGCCGCAGGTCTTGTTGTGGCTCTTGTCATCACCGGCATCAACGGCTACAAGAACTGGAAAGACGCACAGCCAATTTACACCCGCGAGGAACTGGTAATCGGCGACATCGCAGGGATTTCGGAAACGGAAGCAGAAACGACTGAAGCAGCGGAGAGCACGGAGGCAGGTGAGAGCACCGAAGCAGCCGAAAGCACTGAGGCGGCAAGCTCAGAAGCCGCCAGCAGCGCTGCGAACTGAGTCTTCCGTACAGACCGGAGCAGACGATGAGCCTGCTCCGGTTTTTTACTTTAGAATCTTCAGCGCCCGGAAAGGGTCCGGGACGAAAGGAGCAATATGGCAAACGATAAGAAACTGGTGAAAGCGATCACCGCAAGGGATGAGGATTTTGCCCAGTGGTACACGGACGTGGTTCTGAAGGCGGACCTCGTGGACTACTCCAGCGTGAAGGGCTGCATGATCTTAAAGCCCGCCGGCTACGCGATCTGGGAGAACATCATGCATGAACTGGACGCCCGCTTCAAGGCGACCGGCGTGGAGAACGTGGCGCTGCCGCTGTTCATCCCCGAAAGCCTGCTGCAGAAGGAAAAGGATCATGTGGAAGGCTTTGCCCCCGAGGTGGCCTGGGTCACTATGGGCGGGAACGAAGAGCTTCCCGAACGCCTCTGCGTGCGGCCGACCTCCGAGACGCTGTTCTGCGAACTGTTCCGCGACTCCGTGGAATCCTACCGTGATCTGCCCAAGCTTTACAACCAGTGGTGCTCCGTCGTCCGCTGGGAAAAGACCACCCGCCCCTTCCTGCGCACGACCGAGTTCTGGTGGCAGGAAGGCCATACTGTCCACGCGACCGCCGAGGAGGCGCGTGAGCGCACCGAGATGATGCTGAACGTCTACGCGGACTTCTGCCGCGACGTGCTTGCGATCCCGGTCATCAAGGGCCAGAAGACCGATAAGGAAAAATTCGCCGGCGCGGAAGCGACCTATACCATCGAAGCCCTCATGCACGACGGCAAGGCCCTGCAGTCCGGTACAAGCCACTACTTCGGCGACGGCTTTGCGAAGGCCTTCGGCGTACAGTTCTCCGATAAGGACAACCAGCTGCGCTACGTCCATCAGACCTCCTGGGGCCTGTCCACCCGCATCATCGGCGCCCTCATCATGGTGCACGGCGATGACAGCGGACTCGTGCTCCCGCCGCATATCGCGCCGACGCAGGTCATGGTCATGCCGATCGCGCAGCATAAGCCCGGCGTGCTGGAGAAGGCTGCCGAGCTTCGCGACGCCCTTAAGGCCGCCGGCATCCGCACGAAGATGGATGATTCCGACAAGAACCCCGGCTGGAAGTTCAGCGAGCAGGAAATGCGCGGTATTCCGCTGCGCGTAGAGATCGGCCCGAAGGACATGGAGGCCGGTCAGTGCGTGCTGGTTCGCCGCGATACCAGAGAAAAGGCCGTTGTCGCCCTGGATCAGGTGGCAGAAGCCGCTGCGGCGCTGTTGGAGACCATTCAGGCCGATATGCTGGCGCGCGCTGAAGCCCACCTGAATGCGCACTTCTACGACGCCCTGACCTATGATGAATTCAAGGACGCCGCGGAAAACAAGCCCGGCTTTATCCGTGCCATGTGGTGCGGGGACCTTGCCTGTGAGCTGAAGATCAAGGAAGATACCACCTGCACCTCCCGCTGCATGCCGTTCGAGCAGGAGAAGATCTCCGACGTGTGTGTCTGCTGCGGAAAGCCCGCAAAGAAGCTCGTCTATTGGGGCAAAGCATATTAAGAAAAAAGAACAAGCCTGGAAGGGTGCTGCCGGAAACTCATGTTCCGCGCAGCACCTTTTCTTTGTGTACCGGGAAAGCCGGAGGATCCGTCGGCAAAAGGGAAAAGAGAAAAGAAAGGCCTTGACAAATACCGGGCGGGGGTATATAAAGATGTCAGAGAAAGATACCCTGGCGGGGTATATATCATCTCCAGGGAAAGCCCGGGATACGGAGGAGGAAAGCATGACAGATCTGAAGGAACAGATGGAGATCATGGAAGATGATACAGAGCCTGCGTGCCCCCACTGCGGCGCGCGGCATAAGAAACGGACGGAAGAGGAACAGAAGGCGCTGCTGACCCGCCTGCGCAAGGTGGAAGGCCAGATCCGCGGCATCGAAAAGATGGTGGAAGCGGATGCTTACTGCCCGGATATACTGGTGCAGGTGTCGGCGGCGACAAGCGCCCTGAATAGCTTCAACAAGCAGCTTTTAGCCTGCCACATCAAAAGCTGTGTGGCGGAGGATATCCGCGAAGGAAAAGATGAAACGATCGACGAGCTCTGCAGAGTGCTTCAGAAGCTGATGAGATAAATAAGAGACAAGCTTGACAAACCTCATCCGTCACGCTTTGCGTGACACCTTCCTCCTCTGTATAAGCTCCGGCAGCTGCGTCTCTACGCCATGTGGCTTGATCCGCAGGCCGTCGCTTACCTAAAGGGGAAGGCATGAAAGGAACAACTATGAAACAATATACAGTCACGGGCATGAGCTGCGCTGCCTGCCAGGCTCATGTGGAGAAGGCCGTAAGCGCGGTCCCCGGCGTGGAGAAGGTGGCGGTATCGCTCCTGACGAACTCCATGTCGGTGGAGGGGAGCGCAGAGGATGCCGCTATTATCAGCGCGGTGGAAAAGGCGGGTTACGGCGCCGCGGTAAAAGGCGGCGAAAAGGAAAAGAGCGGAAGTGCCTCGCAGCGTTTAAAAGAATCGGAAGACGCGCTCGTTGACCGCGAGACGCCGAAGCTTAAAAAAAGGCTGCTGTGGTCTGTCATCGTACTCTGCGTTCTCATGTACATCACCATGGGACACAACATGTTAGACTTCCCGCTGCCGGGCTTCCTTGCCCACAACCACATCGGGCTCGGCATCATTCAGATGCTGCTTGCCCTCATCGTCATGGCGATCAACCGCGCCTTTTTTATCTCGGGAGGAAGATCGCTCCTGCACCGTGCGCCGAACATGGACGCGCTGGTCGCGCTTGGCTCCGGCGTTTCCTGCGGCTGGTCGCTGTATGTGCTGTTAAAGATGACGGTCATGGTCACGAACGGCACGCCGAACGCGGATTTGATGACGCTGTATCACGATCAGCTCTATTTTGAATCGGCTGCCATGATCCCCGCGCTCATCACGGTCGGCAAGACCCTGGAGGCGATGTCGAAAGGCCGCACGACCGACGCCTTGAAGAGCCTGATGAAGATGGCGCCGAGAACGGCCGTCATCGAGCGGGACGGCGTGCTCTCCGAGGTCGATATCGACGAGGTCAGAGAGAACGATATCTTCGTGGTGAAGCCCGGCGAGGCGATCCCCGTGGACGGGATCCTTATCGAGGGCAGCGGCGCTGTGGATGAAAGCGCGCTCACGGGAGAATCCGTGCCGGTGGATAAGGAGCCGGGCGATACCTTAAGCGCCGCGACGATCAACCGCTCCGGGTACCTGAAGGGACGCGCCGCAAAGGTGGGAGAAGATACGACCTTTGCGCAGATCATCCGTATGGTGGAAGGCGCCGCGGCAACAAAGGCGCCCATCGCCCGCATTGCGGATAAGGTGGCGGGCGTATTCGTTCCGGTGGTGATCGGGATTGCACTCATCGTTCTTGTCATCTGGCTGCTTGCGGGCCGTGAGACCGCTTATGCCCTGGAACGGGCCATCAGCGTGCTCGTCATTTCCTGCCCCTGCGCGCTCGGGCTTGCCACGCCGGTTGCCATCATGGTCGGAAACGGCGTTGGTGCAAAGAACGGGATCCTGTTCAAGACCTCGGAAGCGCTTGAAAATGCCGGCCGCGTGCAGATCGTAGCCCTCGACAAGACCGGGACCATTACCGAAGGCAGACCGAAGGTAACGGATATCGTGCCGGCGGAGGGCTCGGATGAGCATGAACTTTTAGTTAAAGCGTTTTCACTGGAAGTAAAAAGCGAGCACCCGCTCGCACGTGCCGTGGCGGAGCACGCGGAGGCGGAAAAGCTTACGGCGCCTGAGGTCACGGACTTTGAAGCACTGCCGGGAAATGGCCTTCAGGCCCGTCTCGGCGGACGCCTGCTGCGGGGCGGCTCGGGCAAATACATTGCCTCGAAGCTGGCGGTCCCGGAGGCGCTGCGCGTGAGAGAAGATGCGCTTGCGGAAGAAGGAAAAACGCCGCTTTTCTTTGCGGAGGATAACAGACTGCTCGGCCTCATCGCGGTCGCCGACGTGATCAAGGCAGACTCTGCGCAGGCCGTTTCCGAACTGAAGAACATGGGCATCGAGGTGGTCATGCTGACCGGCGACAACGAAAAGACCGCGGCCGCGATCGGCCGCGAGGCAGGCGTGGACCGTGTGATCGCAGGTGTGCTGCCGGAGGGCAAGGAAGCGGTCATCCGCGGGCTCATGGAGAGAGGAAAGACCGCCATGGTCGGCGACGGCATCAATGACGCCCCGGCCCTTACAAGAGCGGATACCGGCATCGCCATCGGCGCGGGCACGGACGTGGCCATCGACTCGGCGGACGTGGTACTCATGAATTCGAAGCTTTCGGACGTCTCCGCAGCCGTTCGTCTCTCGCGAAAGACGCTTGCGAACATCCACGAGAATCTGTTCTGGGCTTTCGCCTACAACGTGATCCTGATCCCCATGGCGGCCGGGCTCTATAAGGGCATCACCATCAATCCCATGTGGGGCGCCGCGGCCATGTCGCTTTCCAGCTTCACGGTATGCATGAACGCACTGCGGCTGAACCTGGTAAAACTCCATGACGCCTCGCATGACAGGCCCATGAGACGCCGCGCGAAGGCAGAGCCGGAAGATAATAACAAAACGATCCAAAAGGAGGATGAACCCATGAAAGAAACCATCAATGTGAACGGAATGATGTGCATGCACTGCGAGATGCATGTGAAGAACGCACTGGAAGCGCTGGACGGCGTGGAGGCTGCGGCTGCGGATCATACCGCCGGCAAGGTGGAGCTTACGCTGAGCAAGGAGGTTGCCGAAGCCGAGCTGAAGAAGGCCGTCGAAGGCGCCGGCTACGAATTTGTCGGAAAGGCATAAGAATAAGTGTATATCTTTACAAAAATGAAGGTTGCACGTACAATCAGAGATAACAATTAAGGAGGCATATACAATGACTAACAAGTATTCCGGAACACAGACTGAGAAGAACCTGCAGGCAGCGCTTGCCGGCGAATCCGAAGCGCGCAATAAATACACCTGGTTTGCCTCAAAGGCCAAAAAGGACGGCTTTGAACAGATCGCCGAGATCTTTCTGAAGACGGCGGACAATGAGAAGGAGCACGCGAAACTCTGGTACAAGGAATTGACCGGCGGCGTGGGCAGCACGGCGGAGAACCTGGCGGCTGCGGCCGAGGGCGAAAACTATGAATGGACCGATATGTACGAGGGCTTCGCTAAGACCGCCGAGGAAGAGGGCTTCCCGGAGCTTGCGAAGAAATTCCGCGGCGTCGCTGCCATCGAAAAACGTCACGAGGAACGCTACCGCGCCCTGCTGAAAAACATTGAGATGCAAGAAGTCTTTGCCAAGAGTGAGGTCAAGGTCTGGGAATGCCGCAACTGCGGCCACATCGTGGTCGGCACCGCCGCCCCCGAGGTCTGCCCCGTCTGCAATCATCCCCAGAGCTATTTCGAGATCAGCGCGGAGAATTATTGATTCCCGATATCTGAAGAGCAGATCGCCGAGCAGGCCGGGGAAAGCTTTCGAAGAGACTTTTTTCGTCTCTGAGAAAGCTTTGCCCCGGTTGCGGGGCGTATGCCGAAGTATTCCGAAGTATCCCGAAGCATCTCGCCCCGGCTGAGGGGCTTACTCTGATTGACTATGGATGCCTTATTTGAGAACCCCATCTTTTTGGTATTGTCGGCAGTGCTTACCGCAGCGCTCTGGATCGTCTTTCTGATCCTGATGCTCCGGTCCCGGGCGCGCCTAAGGAACTGCTTTGTGTTCCTGACGGCTCTTGTCGCTGCGGTCCTGCTTGTGGGAATTCTGACCTATGAACACCACCCAGCCGTTCTGGTGGGCGAACTCGTACTGATCGGGTTTGCCCTGCTTATCGTACCGTTTTTCCTGATGATCAACGGGATCCAGATGCTGAAAAAAGAGGGGAAGTCGATGAAGCACGCCCTGCCCCTGCTGCTGGGAATCGTGATCCTGCTCGGGGAAGTCATGATCGTGTCTCCTCTTCTCGCGGGGGCGCAGCTGCCGGAGCCCCTGCTCATTATTTTCCTTGCGTGCGGCATCAGCATCTTCTACGGCTCATTGATGTTTCTGTCCTTTGTGCTGTATACACTGGTCATCCAGATCGTGCCGCACTCCCGTGACTTTGATTATGTGGTCATTCTTGGCTGCGCGCTGAAAAAGGACGGGACGCCCGGAAAGCTGCTCACGAACCGCATCGAAAAGGCCATGAAGGTCTACCGGAAGGACAAAACGCCGCCTTATCTTATTCCGTCGGGCGGACGCGGCCCCGACGAAGCCTGCTCGGAAGCCGACGCGATGTATTTTTACCTGCTGCAGCACGGCATCCCGGCGGAGCACATCATTGAAGAGGATCAGTCGAGAAATACCTACGAAAATCTGAAGAATTCAAAGGCGATCATCGACGGGCGGACGGGACGGAAAAAGTTCGCCTTCGTGACCAGCAACTACCACGTTTACCGCGCCTGGTACTACTGCCGCAAGCAGGGGATCGACTGCGTCGGCATCGGCGCGCCGGTGGCCTTCTACTACTGGCCGAGCGCGATGATCCGCGAATTTGCCGCGATCATCCTGGAAAAGCGTCATATCAAGCTTTTCCTGCTCGGATGGGCGGTGTTTTTAGCTCCGTTTGTGACCTATTTGCTGCTGTCTCTCTGATGAGGGGCGGACACGATCCCGGAAAACGGCATGGCCATGAAGGCTGTGCCGTTTTTATCTTTCGGGAAGCTCAGAGCTCCGGATCTTCCAGGATGAGCGGCGCGGGACCTTCGAGCAGGTGCGGGTCCTTCATGAACTGTCTGTAGCGGGCGAAGGCGTTTGCAAAGTAATGGCCGGAGCAGATGCGCTCGTCCATGACCACACCGAGCGGAATGCATTTTTCAAAAATGATCTCGCCGCCCCGTTTTCGCGGGATCTCGCGGGCGTTTCCGGCAGCCACCACCATGCTGGTGGTGCCGAAATCATAGGCGTGGTGGTAGATATGGTTCGTGCGGATGCTGGCGAGGTTTGTGAAAACCATGCTGCAGTGGAAGGGACTCGCGTCGATGATCGACTTCGGCAGCAGATTATGCCTGTCGGCCCATTTGATGATGTTCACGGCGAAGCGCAGGACGCCCGGTATGGAGGTCAGCTTCTTCATCAGAACTTCGGTCGCGTTGTCGCCGTCACGGTTTTTCCCGACATATTCCTCGATCTTCCGCTCGATCTCAAAGATATCGTCATTACGGTCAAAGAAGATCTTGGACATGGTGCCTTCGTTGGCTTTGCCCTGCCCTGCCTTTGCACCCATGACGACCATGCCGTAGGCGAGCTCATTACGGGCATAGGGCTCCTTGTTCATGATGAAGCGATTAAGGGCCGGAAACTCTGCCATGAGACGCACAAAGCCGCCCATAAGGACCGCCATGTGGCTGATCGGCGTGCCCTCCCGGCTTTTCTCGCGCAGGTAGCTCTGGATCGGCGCGGCCGGGATATTGAGCGTGATCATATTCATGGAGTCACTGCGCTTAGCCATCACGTGGCTGGCGATGCGGTACATGACGTCAGCGTTTCTGAGTCTGATTCCGTCGGCTCGTTTCATGGTTTTTCTTCCTTTCGGTGTAAGGTTTTTTACAGCAATGCGATAAGGCGGTCCACATTTTCGTCAGTGGTCGCCCAGCTGGTAACGAAACGGATGACGCAGTGCGTCTCGTCCACGCTTTCCGTGAAGCTGAGTTCTACCTGTTCTTCCAGAACCCTCGCTTTATCCTTTTCTAACAGAACGAAGATCTGGTTGGTGGGAGAAGGGTAGGCTTCCTGATAACCGGCGTTTGCGAGTGCTTTGCGGATGCGGCCTGCAGCCTTGATGGCGGTCTCGCCGATCCTGTCATACAGCCCGTCCGTAAAGAGGGCGTCGAACTGCAGGGCGCAGATGCGGCCCTTGGCAAGGAGCGCGCCATGCTGCTTGATGATCGAGAAGAAATGCGGGATGAAGCCGTGCTTAGGGATGACCACGGCCTCTCCGAAGAGGGCGCCGCATTTGGTGCCGCCGAT
>DJYD01000010.1 GCA_002449955.1 Lachnospiraceae bacterium UBA6987 | reverse complement strand
CTCCTTCTCCTCCGGAGCATTGTCGATAGAGTCGAACGAACGGAGCTCAGACAGACCCTTCTTTGCCAATACGGTGGTAATAGCAGCGGTCAAAGTCGTTTTTCCGTGATCAACGTGACCGATGGTACCGATGTTACAATGGGGTTTGGTTCTCTCGAACTTCTGTTTTGCCATCTTGGTTTACTCCTTAGATTTTGTTATTTGCTGCCCCATTTGTAAGGGCATAGATTTTTGATTGTGACATCTATCTGATTATACAGGTAAATGCCAATTAATTCAAGCCGTTTTTGGAAAGAACTTTGTCCTGAACGGACTTGGGTGCCGGTTCGTACTTATCGAAGAACATCGAGTAAGCACCACGGCCCTGGGTCTTGGAACGAAGGTCTGTCGCATAGCCGAACATTTCGGCAAGCGGGACAAAGCAGCGGACAAGCTGAGATCCGTTGACATTCTCCATACCTTCGATGCGTCCACGGCGGCTGCTGATGTCGCCGATGACATCGCCGAGATATTCCTCCGGCGTCGTGACTTCCACGCGCATGATCGGTTCAAGCAGCACGCAGCCCGCCTTCGCCATAGCATCCTTGAAGGCCATGGAACCGGCGATTTTGAAGGCCATCTCACTGGAGTCGACCTCGTGATACGAACCGTCAAATACGGTTGCCTTGACACCCAGTACCGGATATCCGCCAAGGATACCGGCCTTGGAAGCCTCTTCGATACCGGCGCCGACCGCCGGGATGTATTCCTTCGGGATCACGCCGCCCACGACCTCGGAATTAAATTCGAAGGTGTGATCGGCATTGGCATCCATCGGTTCGAAGCGGACTTTACAATGGCCGTACTGGCCCTTGCCGCCGGACTGCTTGACGTACTTGCTCTCGACCTCAACGGTCTTCGTGAAGCCTTCCTTGTAGGCGACCTGAGGGGCGCCGACATTGGCTTCGACCTTGAATTCGCGCAGCAGACGGTCAACGATGATCTCCAGGTGGAGCTCGCCCATACCGGCAATGACGGTCTGACCGGTCTCTTTGTTCGTGGTGACGCGGAAGGTCGGATCTTCCTCAGCCAGCTTTGCGAGTGCCTCGCCCATCTTGTCCTGGCCGGCTTTCGTCTTGGGCTCGATGGCCACGTCGATAACCGGTTCCGGGAACTCCATGCGTTCCAGCATGATCGGATGAGCCTCGTCGCAGATCGTGTCGCCGGTCGTCGTGAACTTTAAGCCCACGGCTGCAGCGATCTCGCCGGCATAGACCTTCTCGACTTCCATACGCTTGTTGGCGTGCATCTGCAGAATACGGCCGATGCGTTCCTTCTTGCCTTTGCTGGAATTGTAGATGTAGGATCCCGCTTCCAGCGATCCGGAGTAGACCCGGAAATACGCCAGCTTGCCGACGTAGGGGTCGGTCATGATCTTGAAGGCCAGGGCGCAGAACGGAGCGTCATCGGTCGACGGAATATCCACAGGATCGCCGTCCATCGTCTCACCCTTTGTGGGCGGGATATCGACAGGGCTCGGCAGATACTCGATAACGGCATCCAGAAGCTTCTGAACGCCCTTATTGCGGTAGGCACTGCCGCAGAGGACGGGGATGGCTTCCATGTTGATGCAGGCTTTGCGGAGGGCGGCTTTCAGCTGTTCCTCGCTGGGCACTTCATCCATCATGTACATTTCCATCAGCTCGTCGTCCAGTGTGCAGATGTCTTCCACGAGCTTGGCGCGGTATTCTTCCGCTTCATCCTTCATGTCGGCAGGGATTTCCGTGATCTCGATCTCGGTACCCTTGTCGTCACGATAGTAGTAAGCTTTCATTTCGAACAGGTCGATCAGGCCGATAAAGGAATCTTCCTTGCCGATCGGCAGTTCGGTAATGATCGGGTTGTGGCCCAATCTGGTGTGGATCATAGATACAGCATTGAAGAAATTGGCTCCCATGATGTCCATCTTGTTGATGAACGCAATGCGCGGAACACGGTATTTGTCAGCCTGTCTCCATACTGTCTCGGACTGCGGTTCAACGCCGCCTTTGGCGCAGAACACGCCAACAGCGCCGTCAAGCACGCGGAGCGAACGCTCGACTTCCACGGTGAAATCAACGTGGCCAGGCGTATCAATGATGTTGATGCGGTGCTCAAGCGCTCCGGGAGCCGGCTTATGCTCCAGCTCTTTCGTCCAGTGACAGGTGGTTGCTGCCGAGGTAATGGTAATGCCTCGTTCCTGCTCCTGCTCCATCCAGTCCATGGTGGCAGTCCCGTCATGGGTATCGCCGATCTTATAATTCACACCGGTATAGTACAAGATCCGCTCCGTCAGCGTGGTCTTACCGGCATCGATGTGTGCCATGATGCCGATGTTACGAGTGCGCTCAAGCGGATAATCTCTTCCCGCCATGAATTTTTCCTCCAATGTGTCTAATTAAAATTTGTAGTGGGCGAAAGCCTTGTTGGCTTCGGCCATCTTGTGCATGTCTTCTTTACGTTTGACAGCAGAACCCGTGTTGTTGCTGGCGTCCATGATCTCGCCGGCGAGACGATCCTTCATGGTCTTCTCACCACGCTTGCGGCTGAACATGGTCATCCAGCGGAGCGCGAGCGCCTGGCGGCGGTCCGGCTTGACTTCGATAGGCACCTGATAGGTGGCACCACCGACACGTTTCGCCTTGACTTCGAGCTGAGGCATGATGTTGTTCATGGCCTGGGTGAAGACCTCCAGAGCCGGCTTGCCGGTCTTCTGTTCGATCTGCTCGAAGGCGCCGTAGACGATCTCCTGCGCAACACCCTTTTTACCATCCAGCATGATGTTGTTGATCAGTTTGGTCACAACCTTGCTGCCGTAAATCGGATCTGCCAGTACTTCTCTTTTCTGAGTATGTCCTTTACGCGGCACGTTACTTCCCTCCTTAAAAATTTTTAATTCATCGGTACTCACATGTCTTTGCTGCATAGCCTCCGCTCTTACGGGGCTGCATGTGTTCGCACGGGAGAGGACAGTCTATTTTCTGACGAAAATATATGTCTGCCTTCCGGCATTAACAGTCAGCATGTGGTTTGCAGACTATCCGAATGTCTTATTTCTTGACTTTCGGCCTCTTGGCGCCGTACTTGGAACGGGCCTGTCTGCGGTTGGCGACACCTGCGGTATCCAGCGTACCACGGATGATGTGGTAACGGGTGCCGGGCAGATCCTTTACTCTTCCGCCACGGACGAGCACGACGCTGTGTTCCTGAAGGTTGTGGCCTTCACCCGGAATATAGCTGGTGACTTCGATGCCGTTGGACAGACGCACACGGGCGATCTTGCGGAGAGCAGAGTTAGGCTTCTTCGGGGTCGTGGTCTTGACGGCCGTGCAGACGCCTCTCTTCTGAGGGGACGACTGGTTGGTGGCTTTCTTGTGCAGGGAGTTGTAACCCTTCTGCAGAGCCGGAGCCGTGGACTTCTTTTCCGAAGTTTCTCTGCCTTTTCTAACCAACTGGTTAAATGTAGGCATATATTTTCCTCCTTCTTCGAATATTTGCTGCTTCCTGCCGTTTTCAGGCCTTTTTTCCTGCATTTTCGGGATATTTCGCCCCGCCGGGGGCCATCCCTTTTGCACACAAAAAGACCTGCAGGCAGAAAGCGTGCCTTAGTATTGTAGCATAGAAAAAGCACGTGTCAAGCACTTTTTGCTGACACGTGCGGGTCAATTCTTCCCTGATCACTTCAGTCTGCCGAATATCTCTTCGACGCCGGCTTTCACCTCGTCGTAGCCTCTCGGCCAGCGCATGTAGCCGGAGGCGGAAATGTTCTTCCCCTCCGTCGTCCAAAGCGAGAAAGAAAAGCCGTTTCCGTCCAGGACGTGCTTATCGCTCTTCTGAAAACCGTTCCAGCGCTTTACCTTCTTTTCCCGAAGGAAGGCAGCGAGCTCGTCCGCAAAGTCCAAACAGGCTTTTCAGCTATTTCTCCATAAGGTCCATAGTTTTTTACACTGCTTCTCGATCTTATCCATAAAGTATCATGAGGCTTTCTTTTTGTCAAACAACGTCTTTTCCCGGGGCTTTTCAGGCGGCGGATTCTGTGATAAAATGTTTTATTATGAATGAAAAAGCACTGCATATCCTTGAATATGATAAGATCCTGCTCCGTCTGGAGGCGCTTGCCGGCTCCGAGGGGGCAAAAGCCCTGTGCCGGGAGCTCCGGCCGATGACGGAAGCGGAGGACATCCGCAGAGCCCTGCAGGAGACCTCCGACGCTTCATCGCGCCTCTCCGCCAAGGGCTCGCTCTCATTCAGCGGAATAAGCGATATCCGCGCCTCGGTAAAACGCGCCGAATCCGGTTCTTCCTTAAGCATCGTGGAACTGCTGCGCATCGAAAAGCTTCTGCAGATGGCCGACCGCGCGAAATCTTATGGCAAAACGGACCGCGACACCCCCGAGGACTTACTGACGGAGCGCTTCGACGGTCTTGAGCCGGCCGTGACGCTGTACCGCGAGCTGGAAGCCGACATCCTCTCCGAGGAGGAGATCGCCGATAACGCAAGCCCCGGCCTTGCGAAGGTCCGCCGGGAGCTGCGCACCATCTCCGACCGCATCCATAACGAGCTGAACGCTCTCCTCTTAAAGAACCGCGACTATCTGCAGGACGCGGTGGTCACCATGCGCGACGGCCGCTACTGCCTGCCCGTCAAGACGGAACACAAGTCCCAGGTCTCGGGCATCGTCCACGACCAGTCGGGCAGCGGCAAAGCCCTCTTCATCGAGCCCATGAGCGTGGTGCGCTTAAACAACGAATGGCGCGAGCTCGAGATCCGCGAGCAGAAGGAGATCGAAGCGGTGCTTGCTGATCTTTCCGGAAAGGTCGTTTCCTGGGGCGGGGCTATCATGGAAGACTACCGCCTGCTGACCGAGCTCGATTTCATCTTCGCAAAGGCCAGGCTTTCCCGCGACATGAAAGGCATCCAGCCGGAGCTCGAAGACGGCCGTCTGCTCGATCTGAAGAAGGCCCGCCATCCGCTGCTCGATCCGAAGACGGTGGTCCCGATCGACGTGCGCTTAGGCGGCGACTACGATCAGCTGATCATCACCGGTCCGAATACCGGCGGCAAGACGGTCTCGTTAAAGACCGTGGGGCTGCTTGCGCTCATGGGACAGTCCGGTCTGCATATCCCGGCGGCGCACTCCTCGAGGATCCCGATCTTTGAGGAGGTCTTTGCCGACATCGGCGATGAACAGAGCATCGAGCAGAGCCTTTCGACCTTCTCCTCGCACATGAAGAATATCGTGGAGATCATGGGGAATGCTGATCCGGATTCCCTCTGCCTCTTCGACGAGCTCGGCGCCGGCACCGATCCCACCGAGGGCGCGGCGCTCGCCATGGCGATCTTAAACCGCCTGCACTGCGACGCCATCCGCACCATGGCCACCACGCACTACAGCGAGCTGAAGATCTACGCGCTGAACACGCCCGGTGTGGAAAATGCTTCCTGCGAATTTGACGTGGCCACGCTCCGCCCCACCTACAGGCTCCTTGTGGGCATCCCGGGCAAGAGCAACGCCTTCGCGATCGCAGGGAAGCTCGGCCTTGATGAAACGATCATCGAAGAGGCCGGCTCCTATATCAACTCCAACGAAGAGGCCTTCGAGGACGTCATTTCCGAGCTTGACCGCCAGCGCCGCGAAATGGAGAAGGCCGAGGCCGAGATCCGCCGCTTAAAGCGCGACACCGAGCAGATGCAGAAGGAAGCCGAGCAGCGAAAGGGCTCCATGGAGGCGCAGCGCGAAAAGCTCCTGCGCGAGGCCCGCGAGCAGGCAAGAGCCATCCTGCAGGAAGCCAAGGATACCGCGGACAAAGCCATCAAGGAACTGCGCAAGAGCGGCCAGTCTGTCGGCCGCGAGCAGGAAGATATCCGTTCCGCCCTGCGCCTTGCCGTGCAGGATACGGATGAAAAACTCGCCGAAGCGGACGCTGCCGCAAGAAAGCAGAGACAGGTCACCGTGACCGAAAAGAAGCTGCGCCTCGGCGATACCGTACACGTGCATTCGCTCGGCCTTAAGGGTACCGTGCTCTCCCTTCCGGATGCAAAAGGCGACCTGACCGTCCAGATGGGCATCTTAAAGTCCAAGGTGAACGCCTCCGACGTCGAGCTCGTGCCTGAAGCCACCACGACTCTCGAAGGAAAGCGCCACGTGGGGAACGGCGGCGGGAACAGCTTCCAGAAGGCACTCACCATTTCCACCGAGATCAATCTGATCGGACAGACCACCGACGAGGCGGTCATGAACCTTGAGAAATACATCGACGACGCGTATCTGGCCCACATGGAGAAGATCCGCATCATCCACGGCCGCGGCACCGGGGCGCTTAAGGGCGCCGTGACCCGGGTGCTGCAGAAAAGCAAGTATATAAGGAGCTTTGAGACCGCAGCGTTTAACGAAGGCGGCTACGGTGCGACCATCGCCTTCCTGAAAGGCAAATAAGGAGGCCCATCCTATGAGCAAGCAGCGTATCCTGATCGTCGACGATGACGAAAACATCGCCGAACTCATTTCCCTATACCTCACCAAGGAATGCTTCGAGACGCGCCAGGTGCACGACGGCGCCGCTGTGATGGACGCTTTTCACGACTTTGCCCCGGATCTGATCCTGCTCGACCTGATGCTGCCCGGCAAGGATGGCTACCAGCTCTGCCGTGAGATCCGCGCAGAGAGCGCCGTGCCCATCATGATGCTCTCCGCTAAGGGCGAGGTCTTTGACAAGGTGCTGGGCCTTGAGCTCGGCGCCGACGACTACATGATCAAGCCCTTTGATAATAAGGAAATGGTTGCCCGCGTGAAGGCGATCTTAAGACGCAGCAGCCGGCCGGCCGCGCAAGAGGAATCCCCCGCCGTACAGGGGCAGGTCGTCACACTCCCCGATCTTGTCGTCAGCCTCTCGAATTACAGTGTCACCTACATGGACACCCCGCTCTACATGACCGCGCGCGAGATCGAGATCCTCTACCTCCTTGCGTCCTCGCCCAACCAGGTTTTTACGCGGGAGCAGCTTCTCGATAAGCTCTGGGGATACGATTACGTGGGCGACTCCCGCACAGTGGACGTGTATATCAAGCGGCTGCGCAAAAAGCTCCCCGACCACCCGAACTGGCGTCTCTCCACGGTCTGGGGTGTCGGCTATCGTTTCGAGGTGAACAAATAAAGATGAAGCACCGTCTGACCTTCAAATTCATCGTCGCCTATGTCATCTTCGGCATTCTGGCTTTCCTTGTGGTGGCTGTCTTCGGCAGCCGCCTCTGCCGGCGTGCCGCAGTCAAAACGGCCGCCGATGAGCTCTACCGGGAGGTCAGAGTGATCGCTTCCGAGCAAAGTGCTTCTTACGCTTCCAGACACAGCTATGATCCCTCTTTTCTGACCCGCTACGACAGCATCACCGACTGCCGCGTCCTGATTCTGGACACAGGCGGTCAGGTGCTTTTTGATACGGATTACAGCCCCTTAACAGGCAGGACGCTGTCCTTCAACCCGGCTGATTCCGCAGAGTATTACCGCATCGGCAGCTTTTACGGGGCGTTTCACGGGCAGTTTCTCAGCGTTTTTTCGCCGATTACTTCCCAGTTGACCACCTACGGCTATGCGACGCTGCATCAGCCCATGCAGATCGTCAACGCACGGGCTGATGCCATGCTCGCCGGCATTTATCTGATCTCCGCCATCGTTTTCGGCATCTCACTGCTGCTCTTAGTCATTATTCATTACATCGTGTTAAAGCCCTTAAGAGCCATTACCGACGGCGCGCAGGAATATGCCCTCGGGCATCTCGACCACCGCATCCCCGTAGAAAGCCGCGACGAAGTCGGCTATCTTGCGGGTACTCTGAATGTCATGGCATCGGAGCTCAAAAGCGCAGATGAAACACAGAAAAAATTCATTGCCAACGTATCGCACGATTTCCGCTCACCGCTCACCTCGATCCGCGGCTATCTGCAGGCCATGAAGGACGGCGTGATTCCGACGGAGAGCCAGGAAAAATACATGAATATCATCATCGGAGAGACAGACCGCCTGACCAATCTGACCCAGAGCATGCTGACCCTGAACACGCTGGATGAGGCGAGGCAAGGCCTCGAATTCTCTGATTTTGATATGGTGCGTTTAACGGAAAATGTCTGCGCCACCTTCGGCGCCGTCTGCGAGAAACGCGGCATCGTCTTCGATCTGATCTTCTCGGAAGCCAGGATTCCGGTCCGCGCCGATATGGGCCGTATCCAGCAGGTCATGATGAACCTGATCGACAACGCCATTAAGTTTTCCCCCGACGATGCATCGATCCGCATCAGCGTCCGCACCGTAGGGGAGAAGGCCGCGGTTTCGGTCAAGGATTTCGGCTGCGGGATCGAGAAGGAAGATCTTGCCCGCATCTGGACCCGCTTCTATAAGACGGATTCGTCGCGCGGCAAAGATAAAAAAGGCACCGGACTCGGCCTGTCCATTGTCAAGGAGATCCTTACCGCCCACGGCGAGACCATTGATGTCACCTCCACCCCCGGCAGCGGGACCGAATTCATCTTTCGCCTGCCCCTTGCGAAGTAAAGGCCGGTCAACCCGGTCTTTTTTTGTATTGCCGATTGAATTTTTCCCACAATTTATTATAATATTCTTGTTTTATTTGAATTCTCACCGGATAAAGAGGTGTTTCCATGGCTGGAGATCATTATCGATTTCATAAAAATCTGTTTCGGATGTGCCGTCCTGTTCTCCGTGCGTGGTTTAATTCGCGCTACGAGATGAGCTATCCGGAGATGCCAAAGCTCCCTGAGCATTTTCTGCTGATCTCCAATCATGTCACAAACGCCGATCCTTTTCTGATCGCGGCCACGCTCGGCCGTCACGTTTACTTTGTTGCCACCGAGCATCTGTTCCGTCTGGGCTTCAGAAGCCGGCTCATCCGTTTTCTGCAGGATCCGATCCCGATCGCCAAGGGCGGCAGTACGTCCGGCGCGGTTCTGGAAATTCTGCGCAGACTCCGCGAAGGGAAATCCATCTGCCTCTTTGCCGAAGGCAACTGCACCTGGGACGGACGCGCGATCGGTATTCCTCCCGCCACCGGAAAGATGGTGCGCACTTCGAGGGCGCCGCTTGTTACGGGCAGGATTATCGGCGGCTACTTTGCCCATCCCCGCTGGGCCTATACGGACCGGAAGGGACCGCAGCGCTTCGAGGTGGTTCACGTGTACCAGCCGGAGGAACTGGCCGCCATGAAACCGGAGGAGATCAACCGTCTGATCCTCGCCGATATCGGGGAGGATGCCTACGAAAGGCAGCTTGCGGATCCCCGGCCTTATCCGGGGAAAGGTCTGTGCCGGGGGCTTGAACGCACGCTGCTCGCCTGTCCGAAATGTCACAGGATCGCCACGATCCGCAGCACAGACGACAGCTTTTACTGTGACTGCGGTCTGAAAGGACAGTATGATACCTACGGCATGCTGTCCGGCGAAGGCTTTGCCTTTACCACGATCCGGGAATGGGAAGACTGGCAGCGGGCCTTTTTCAGAGACCTGCCTTCGCCCTCTGGGGAGCAGGAAACCGTCTATGCCTCGGACACGGATATGGTTCTCTATCAGGTAGCCGGGCACCGCGCGACTGAATCCGCAAGAGGTCATTTAAGCGGCACGGACGTCTCCCTTAAGCTGGGCGAGCGCACATTCCCCTTCCGGCAAATGGCTGATCTTGCCGTAAGGCTCCACGGGACCGTCACCTTTTCCATGAAGGACGGCGCCTATTACGAACTGAAAAAGGCCGATAAAACCGATTACAGCGGCCGGATTTATAAATGTCTGTTTGAGCGTTTTGCACACGAACCGGAAGAGGCAAAGCGTTTATAGATTCACGAGAGGTATTACTTATGACCAGCGGCATCAATTTCTGGGACACTTCAGTCTGGTCCTTTGTCGGGACCTTAGCCATTCTCTTCGTCACCATGCTTTTTGCGAACATTCTTCGTCATCAGCTTTCGTTTATCCGGAAACTGATGATCCCCTCGAGTGTGCTTGGCGGATTTATCATTCTCCTCGTGGCTTTTCTTTATAAGCAGATCACGGGAAATGCGTTGTTCCAGAGTTCCATGCTGGAAATGCTGACCTACCACGGTCTCGGCCTCGGCTTTGCCGCAATGAGCCTGCGCGAACTGGATCAGGAACAGAAGGAAGGCGGCGGGAAGATGAAGGGCGACGCCTTCGATACTTCCCTGAATGTAGTCGGCTCCTATCTGATTCAGGGTGTGTTCGGACTCAGCGTGACCATTCTCCTTTCGAAGGTCCTTGGCAGCTTTTTTGCTTCCGGCCTGATCCTGCCGATGGGCTACGGGCAGGGACCCGGACAGGCGTACAACTGGGGCCATACCTATGAGATGAACTACGGCTTTACCGATGGAACCAGTTTTGGCCTGACGGTCGCTGCCATGGGCTTCATTGCCTCCTCGGTCGGTGGGATCCTCTACCTGAACGGGCTCAGGAGAAAGGGCATCATCAAAGGCGATGCCTCATCGTATGAAGAAGAGGACCTCTCTGTCCAGTCGATTACCGGAAAGGATGAGATCGGCCTGTCCGAATCCATGGACAAATTCACGGTACAGCTTGCACTGGTATTCGGCTCTTATGCCTTGGCCTACCTGTTCATGCGGGGCGTGGATGCGATCATTGAGACCGGCGCGCTCGGGAACCTCGGCTATAACACCCTGCGGCCGCTTATCTGGGGCTTCAACTTCCTCTTCTCCACCGTTTTCGCGCTGCTCGTGAAGGCCATCTTCCGCAGTCTGCAGAAGAAAGGAATCATCAAGAAGAAATACACCAACACCTTCATGCAGAACCGCATCGCAGGCTTCATGTTCGACATCATGGTGGTCGCCTCCATCGCGGCGATCAACCTGCAGGCCTTCGCGCATGCGCAGTTCATCGTACCGCTCCTTATCATCTGCGCCGGCGGCGCTGCCCTCACCTATATCTACTGCAACATCTTCTGCAAAAAGGTCTTCCCGGCCTACCGTCACGAAGCCTTCCTTTCCCTCTACGGCATGCTGACCGGCACCGCCTCGACCGGCGTCATCCTGCTGCGCGAGATCGATCCGCAGTTCAAAACGCCGGCCGCGAACAACCTGGTTTACCAGCAGACCTGGTCCATTCTCTTCGGTGCCCCCATGCTGCTTCTGATGGGCTTTGCGCCGCAGAGCCTGACGAACGCCCTCATCACCATGGGTGTGATGGTGGTGATGTTCTTCGTCTTAAACGGGATCGCGCTCCTGCGGGTAAAGAAGCGTGCCGGAAAGAAATAAGCGTTCCGCAAGCCCATGAAGCCGCCTCCCGGCGGCTTTTTTCGTGGGATTTTGCAAAAAGCGTTGTATAATAAAGCAGAAGGATCAAAAAGGAGTCCGTTATGGCTGCGCAGGAAGTGATCAAACTGCTGAAGACGCGTGATGAGAAAGGACCGGAAGAGCTGCTTAAGCACTTCGGCCCGCTCCTTCGTTATGTCATCACGCCCTTCCTCCCCGACCCCCGCGACCGTGAAGAAGTCCTTCAGGACTGTATTCTGAAGATATGGCAGGAGATCGGCCGCTTCGATGAGGAAAAGGGAAGCTGGACGAGCTGGCTGACCGCCATCGCCAGAAACGCCGCCTTAAGCCGCGCACGGGCGGAAAAACGCCGGGAGGCAGATGCACTTTCCGAAGAGGAAGGTGATCCCGGCCCGACGCCTGAGGAGGAAGCGCTCCGGAAGGAGCGGCAGCAAGCCCTGCTTGCCGCCCTGGACTTACTGAAAAAAAGCGAACGCATCCTATTTTACCGCAAATACTACTATAACCAGTCCACGGCGCAGATCGCCGCCGAGCTCGGAATGGGCGAACGCGCCGTCGAAGGCAAGCTCTACCGTATCAGACAAAAGCTGAAAGACCTGCTGAAAGGAGAAATGTCATGAGTGAAAACAAACCGTCTGTGTCCGGTGAAGACAGCTTCGATGCGTTTTTGTCTGCAAATCTCCCGGAAAAAGTCGCACCCGAGATCAGCGAAAAGGTCACTCCCTGGACTGACGCACTGCTCCTCATCCTGCTGAGCATGGGATTGGGTCTGATCACCTTCCAGACCGCGCCTTTGTTCACCGTCATTCAGGGCAGCGTCTGCTACGCCCTCGGCCTACTCGGCTGGAACCGCCTGCGCGGAGAAAATGCGAGCTTTCGCCGCGGCTGGATCCTGATGCTCGTCCGCACCACCTGGTTCGTGGTAGTCACGATCCTGCAGTCAACGATTTATTCCACTGAGCTGGGCGCACTTTTGTCCGGCGATCTCCAATTCATCCTGAGTCTCGCTTTTTCGTTGCTGCTTCTGGTCCAGATCGTCTGCCTGCGGGACGGGATCGCCGCCGTACAGAAAAAAAGCGGCGCGGAGGAGGATATCTTTGCCGTTGGCTGCCTGATCGGTGCTTACGCCGTCATGTTTGTCATGGCGCTGATCGGTGCGGGAGGTGCGTTCGGCCTGATCGTTCTGATCGTCTCGTTCGCAGGCCTTGTCGGCGTCGGCCGCCTGTCCCACTCTCTTGACGAAGCCGGCTACACCATCACGCCCTCGTCTGTCCGGATCACCCCGCGCGCGCTGCTCGGCGTCTATCTCGGCATTCTGATCCTCGGAAGCCTCATCGGCCTCCTCTTCTTCAGCTCCCGCCACATGAAATGGCAGGCGCCCGCACCCGATTCCCACTCAGAGACCGCCGCGGTCCGTGAACAGCTGCTCTCGCTCGGTTTCCCCGAAGCGGTCCTGAGCGACCTGTCCGAGGACGACATCCTGGCCTGCAGCGGCGCCGTCAGCGTCATGCATAATGAATCAACCTATCATTCTGACAAGCTGTACGGCCTCCATCTGGAAAGCGTGGCTGTGGTCCTTTCCGAGAAGCCGCGGGTCTGGAAGGTCTTCTATCATTTTTCGCTACCCGACATAGAAAGCTATCACGGCACAGACGCCCTGGAGCTGCAGCCGTTTTCGCTCTTCAGAAGCCTGGAGATCAGCGAAAAGCCACACGGATTTATCCTGACCGGAGAAGATGACGTAAGGATCGCCGCGATTCCCTACGTCAAAGAAGGCGGCTATTACCAAAACATAAATATCTTCACGCCTTTCATAAACAGCGGAAACGGCTCAGGCGCCAATACCTATTTTGCCTCCTTTTCCTTGCCGAACGAATATCAGAATGCTCGGGGCTATGTGACGCTGACGGTCGAGAACCCCTATCCCGGCGTCCTTGTCTGGGACGAAGAAGCAAAAAGCCGGATCTCGGCCAACTACAATAATGGCCTGTACTACACACATCAAAACAGCCTGCAATATCCCGTGCTGTCAGCGGAAGCGTCCCGGTATTACAGCTCCGGCAGCTGGAAAAACGATCATTTTACGACTGTCGAAATGCCCTGGTGCTGGTTTTTCCCGGGGGAGGATTGACCGTCCGGTAAAACAGCGTTACAATGACAGCAACAACCCTGTCCTGAACCTTAAGGAGGAAGTCATGATCGTACTGAATGTCACCTACAAATGCAAACCCGGGATGAATAAAGCGTTCCTGGATAAGCTTAACGAAGAAGGGCTCGGCGCCGCCTGCCGCGCCGAAGACGGCAACATCAGATACCACTATTATCTGCCCACCGACGGCAGCGATGAACTGCTGCTTGTTGAAAAATGGCGCGACAAGGACGCGCTGAGGGTCCACACAGGGCAGCCGCATTTTGCCAGGATCGGCGAAGTCAAAGCCGACTATGTGGAGAACACCGTCATCGAAAAGTTCTTTGTCGAAGACTGAGCATTTCCCTGGCTCCGGCCGGGCGGAACACGGCACTTAGCTTCGCACAGGAAGCATCAAAAAAGGGAAAGGCAGAAAGACTGTCTTTCCCTTTTTGATGCCGGAACAGCTGATCATTTTTCGGACTCGGATGGCTGGAGGAGCAGCTTCCGTAGATATTTGCTGTGATCCTCAATATTCCAAAGCACCATATCATCATCTATCTCACTCGACCACGGAAGCACCGTCGGAATGACACGGATAGCTCCTTCCGAAATGTCATAGGTCGAAAGGATCGTCCTCATCTCTTCAAGCGACGCCGGCTTCAGTATTATGGCTTCCATTTTTGCCTCAGCATCCGATACAGGCCCCGGTAGGATACTGAAGCAATAACGGCCAGTGATCTTGCTGGCAAGGATGACGAGTTCCTTGTCGGGAAGGTCGAAATATCTCGGAAACTTTGCCCGCAGCAACGCCTCTTTCGTCACTTCTCCGTAGGCCTTGGTATCCGTGGTATCCACATGCACCAGGATATCGCCTTCCTCCAGCTGATAATACTTCGCGGCATCTCCGCCCGCTTTGGTCACGATCAGCATCCACGGTTCGAGGATCCTTAGCTCAACTGACGCTTCCTGTTCATAGGGCATGGGACCGCTTGAGACTTTCTGCTCATTGGCTTCGACCCGGTCGCCGCTCAGGCTGTACATTCCCTGAATGGCCTCCGACGTCGCCAGATCCGCACCGGCCAGCCAGTACCCTTCCTCGTCAAAGGAGAAATACGGATGATAATAATCCTCACCCTTTGCCTGCAGGTCAATAAAATAACCTGACCAGATGAATGTCTCCTCCGAAGCAGCCTTCTGCTTCCGTTCAATTGACCAGATCTTCTCGAGACGGCAGGGAGAGACTTCCTGGATCATCCCGTTGTAATCAATCTCCAGCAGATCGCCGACGGCCGGTTCAAATGTCAGGTCACGCGTCGGGATTTCAAAACGGTCGCCGGAATTCAGTTCACTCATGCCCTCCATCGGCCGGACGATCAGCTGGCTCCCGACCCCGGTGACCACCGCCGTAAAGACCTTGTGTATCTCTGTCTCCGCAGCATCTGTCTCCGTCGGCTCAGTAACCATCGCCTCTTCCTCCGGGGTCTTCTTCGGGTTCGTGAGGAAGCAGACCCCAGCCACGATGCAGATGACGACCGCCGCCAGAATGATCCAGAAGGCCGGTTTCTTATAGTTCAGTACATTTTTCACCCTCTCTTTGACGCCAACTTCGCCGAAGGCGAGAGGACAGGCCGCAATGCGCTTCCTCGGGAAGCTGCAGTCGAGGATGGCCTGCGAATAGGCTGCCACAGCCTCCTTATCCATGCCGCGGATGACCTTCTCATCGCACGCGGCTTCAATGTCGCGGCAAAGGAGGATATAGGCGATCCAGCAGAGCGGATTGAACCAGTGGATGGCCAGGATCAGGAAGCCGAGCGGTTTCCAGAAGTGGTCGCGGCGTTTTATGTGCGCGCGCTCATGGTCCAGAACATACCCTCGGGTCTCCTCTTCCAGCGAGGAGGGGAGATAGATCAGCGGCTGGAACAGACCGAGAATGAAGGGCGAAGGCACTTCGTCGCAGACCATGACGCCGTCTTCCATCAGCACAGAGGCCGCGACGGACTTTTTCATTTTTCGGAAGCTTACAAATGAATAGATCAGCATGGCGCAGGCGCCAAGCAGCCAAATGAGGCCAAGCAGCGGAATCACTGCCTGCAGCGGATTGATGCTGGTCACCACACTCGGGTCCGGCGCAAAAGAACCGACAAGCGGATTGACGGCATCGTTGATCACGCCCACACCCGAATCGATCACGGGCTGCCGCATCATCTCGATGTTCGCGGGGATGGTCTCGCCGCTCGGGATCAGACTGAAAATGCTCTTGAACGAGAATGGGACAACGAGCCGCACTGCGGCCAGCCCCCACAGCAGACAGACGCTCCATTTCGGGGCCTTTCGGAGAAGCAGCCGCAAAGCGATCACAGCCAGGATGACCCAGCCTGCTGTGATGCTCATGTTCAGAACCTTCAGAAATACAGTGCTCATGAACGCTCCTTTCTGAAATTATCGATCATCTGCTGGATCTCATTTGCCTCCTCCTCAGAGATTGCCTGGCGGGAAATAAACGCTGCCACAAAGGCCGGCAGAGATCCTTTATAGGAGTCTCTGACGATCTGTTCGCTTTTGGAGGAGTAAAAATCCTCACGGGAGATCAAGGCCGTCACAATGCCGCCCTCGTTCTGCAGCAGCCCTTTCTCACAGAGCTTGCGAAGCACGGTGTAGGTCGTCGGCTTCTTCCACTTCAGTTCCCGCTCGCAGAGTTTTACTAGCTCGCCGGATGTGACGGGCTCATTCGCCCATACGATGTCCGCAAAGCGTTCCTGTACAGCGCCGAGTTCAAAATCGATCATAAAAAGCCTCCTTTAACGCATTTGCCCGGGAAGAATTACCAGGCTGTCTGCCAGTCACATGGTTTATCTGAATAAACCTATCTGTAGTTTACCCGAATAAACCGATTCTGTCAAGCGCTTTTATTCATTAAAAAAGAGGACTTTTGGAAAAGTCCCCCATTTCTATTGCCTTCTCTCACGGCAGGATCGTGATCCTTGTTCCCACCTCACAGCGATAAAACAGGATATCCATGACCGCATTGTCAACGGCTATGCAGCCCGCCGTCCAGTCTCCCCGGGAGCCGCCTCCGCCGTGGATCATGATCTCGCCGCCGAGCGGCGTATACCAGTCAGGGCGCTCGCCCCAGTCGTTCGCTGACGCGATGCGGTCGTAAGCCGCCTGAGAGATCCTGCCTTCTCTTAATGCAGCGGCGGCATCCTCTTTATTCGGATACGACACCCCTAACGACAGATAATAATCACTTTTCCCGTTCTTCATGCAGACGTAGTATTCGCCCTCCGGCGTCCTGCCGTCGCCCTCCGCAGACTTGTGCCCCACGGGGCTGAAGCCGAGACCGATGGAATAGGTGCCGGTCAGGGCCCCGTCTTCCCAGAGTTCGAGTTTGCGCTCTGATTTTTTCACGATGATGCGGACCTTTTCCGCCTCCGTCTCCGGCAGCGTATCCGATACATAATCCTTGTGGATATAGCCCACTTCTTCTCCGTATCGCACAAGCAGCCACTCTCCTTCCTCGCGAAGCTTTTCGATCTCGGTTCCCCTGTCGAGTCTTGCAAGGATCTCTCCTTCGGCTCCGGGGGCTTTCCGGAAGTTGACATGCTTGCCGTTAATCCAGCATGGCACACCACTTCCTGCCGGAATTTCCGATGAGGCGGTACTTTCGGCTGCGGTGGGAGTAGTCTCCCCGGTGCTTGCCGTCATCTCCTCTGTGGAGCCTGCCGTACTGTTTTCTTTGTTTTCTGAGTCGGAATCGTCTGTCAGGACCGTAGAGGCACCCATTTCCGGCAGGGTGCCGATCACGGCAGTATCAGCGGAAGCCGTACTTTCCGGGGCACCTGAGCATCCGCTGAGAGCAATTACAAGGCAAAGCAGCAATAAGGCAGTGAGAAATACGCTCATCACACCGCCTGTTTTGCCTTGCCTGGATCTCCTTATCATTCCTTCATCTCCGCGACCGCTTCGATCTCAATCAATGCCCCGTGATGCAGCTCCCTTGTCGGCACGATCACGCGCGCAGGCTTATGATTCCCGAAATATTCCGCATAGACCTCATTGACGGCGTCCCAGCTTCCCATATCCGGGATATAGACATGGCACATCACCACATTTTCCGGCTTCAGTCCGGCGGCTTCAAGCACTCTGCCGACGTTTGTTAACGCCATCTGTGTCTGCTCCCTGATCCCGCCTTCTGCGATCATCCCGGTCGTCTGGTCGATCGGCAGCTGCCCGGAGATATACAGCATTCCGCCGGCGATCATCCCGGGTGAATAATGTCCCCCTTTCGAGGTCAGTCCTTCTATGGCTCTCATACTGGTCTCCCTCCGTAAATCTGATGAATACAGCGATTATATACGATTTTCCTGTCCATTTTCAACTGTCATTTCTGCCGTGGTCGCTGCCGGGCGGAAAAACGGCTGGGCGGATACGCTGCCGGACGGAAAAACAGCGTGCCGAAAGGCGGGTGCTCCATTGACCGATTATTACCGGTACCTCATGGCTGATCCTATAAACCTCATTTGATGAAGCCAGCATTACTCTGTCACCATCTGGGCATATAGCAATAATAATACCATCTACTGAAAAATCTATTGTTTCTTCTTTTACCATATCCTCCTTGAAATCTTTGCTTTCTGCTAAAGATTCATTATAGCTCAACAGTCTGTATTCGTCACTCAGGTATCCCGCTTCACATACAGCGTAATACGGTTCCAGAGCTGCATATTCGGTTTCAGCCAAGAATTCTCTTTGCTTTTTGGGGAGCGCACTGCGGAAATCCTCTTTTCGGTTTTTCTTTGCGTATCTTAGTGCTTTAACTGCATCTTTTTCGGTTACTGTTCTTTGAGGCCTGTTTTTGCTTACCAATTCACGGTAATCAGTCAGTCTCTTATTAAGTATAACGTCTGCCGGAAAGGGTTTCTCAACCGTCTCTTCAAAGCTATAACCAGGAACAGGGCTATCTGAAATATAAACCGGGCATATCTGTTTTTCTGTTAACACCTTGGATAAAATAAGTTGTTCAACAGCATCGCGCCGCAGCAGTATTTCATTTTTACCAACAAAACTATTTGTTTGATTAAGATATCCATATGCAAAGAACGTATCTGGCATATCTTTTTGAAGATAACAGCTATCCAGTTCTATGTCCAATGTTGTAAAAATCTTTGCAATCTTTGGAAGACTTCCCCCTAGTTCCTGAATTTTCTTGTTGATAGGTAATGCCTTTAGCATAGCGGTGTTTGGCACTGAATAAGCTAAGTTTCTGTCGCACATAATTCGAGGAACTCGGTCTTTTGGTGCGACGGCAAAATACTGTATTCCTCTGAATCTTCCGACATCTTTAAGCCAGCAATACCTCATAATAAGTTGCAAATCAGTTTTTGGAAGTGAATTTTCGGGATGATTGACATTTCCGAAATGCCATGATATCCTTTTCGCAGAATACTTCAGCAGAAGGAGAAACGGCATTGGACGAACATGTTGAAATGAATACGGTCCCGGAAATGCAGACACCCCCCGTCATGCAGGCGGAACCGGAAAAGAGAGAGAATGTTCTTGGGGGCATCGTCGGCGCATTTCTTTTTTCTCTGGCAGGAGGCGTGATCTGGTTCCTGTTGGACATGGTCGGCTTTTACGCAGGGATCTCAGGCCTGATCGGTGCTGTCTGCGCGATCCAAGGCTACAGGATCTTCGGCGGACGCCTGAGCAAAAAAGGCGTGATCATCGCGGCGGTCATTTCGCTGCTGGTCCTCGCTCTCGCGTGGTATCTCTGCTTTGCCAAGGATCTGTTCCAGGCGCACAAGGAATGGTATGCCGCGAAAGAAATCGACTATATGCCGACCTATGCGGAATGTGTCCGTGCCGGCGGCCTCTGGCTGAAGGAAGAACCTGAGATAGCGAGGAGCTACCTGCTGAATCTGCTGGTTGGCATTGCGCTGGCGATCGTCGGGTCGGTCCGCTACATCATCAACGCATTTAAGGAAAACACCTGATCAACAGGAATCATGACCACCAGCTAAGCTGGTGGTTTGCTCTGCGGCTATAAGCCTTTGGTACCAGCCGGCTCTAAAGAGCCATTGAAGATCTGCCAACCGCACAATTGCCACGGGCTGGCCCCCTTCGCGGGGGCCTTCTTTTATGCCTTTTCTACCGGCTCACCCGTAAACGGGTCTATATACTC
>DJYD01000021.1 GCA_002449955.1 Lachnospiraceae bacterium UBA6987 | reverse complement strand
AAGAACCCTGGAAACCAGTTCCAATCGTTCTTCGGGTCTCCATTCCTTATCCTGCCCCTTGTGTTTTAAAACATCCGGGCCATTTGCGTCTTCCATACGAACCCATTCTCTAATCATTTTTCGGAAGTTTGCCGGATCCTTTATACCCTCTGGAGTCTCTGGCCGCCTTCCTTCTCTGTACAGTTCGACGCATTTCCTCTTGTACTCGTAACTGTAACGCATAAAAATATACCCTCCTTACTGGTTGTCCAGTAAAGAGGGTACATATCAGTAAACCCCGGCCGGTTTTTTTGATCAAAGATCCACGTCAATTAAGGACGCGGTGCTTTCCTCCTGCTGCTTTGTTTGTGTTTCCTTCTCGCTCATGCTTTGAGACGGTGCTGTTTCCGTTTTTTCAGGCGGAGCCTTACCGCATCCCGTGAGAGCAAGCAATACCAAAGCAAGCAGTAAGCAGAGAGAGCGTTTCATTTTTTCCTTCCCTTAATAATACCGGCCGCATAGCAAAGGCCAAAGGCAACAACGTCCACCGCGACAATTGTGGAGCCCACCGGCGTCCCCGCCAGTATGGAAATCAGGATACCCGAAAGGGCACAGATGACTGACAGCACCGCGGAACAAATGGTTACGCTCTTAAAGCTGTTGAAGAGTCTCATGGCAGACAGGGCCGGGAAAATGACCAGGGCCGATATCAGCAGCGACCCCACAAGATTCATGGCCAGAACAATGATAACTGCGATAATCACGGCAATCATCAGATTGTAGGCATTGGCTTTGGTTCCGGTGGCCTGGGCAAAATCCTCGTCGAAGGTCACGGCAAAGATTTTGTTATAAAACAGGATGAATATGATCACCACCAAAACAGACAGGACGACACATAACCAGACTTCATTTTTACTTAAGGTCAGAATAGACGTTGAGCCAAACAAAGTGGTGCAGACATCCCCGGAGACGTTGGAAGAGATCGGGAAAAGATTCATGATCAGATAGCCGAACGCCAGGGCACCTACGGAGATCATGGCAATGGCAGCATCGCCCTTGATCTTGGCATTCTGTCCGGTACGCAGAAGCAGCACGGCGCTGATGATCGTAATCGGCAGGATCAGAAACATATCATTGGTCACCTTCAATACCGCAGCGATCGCCATGGCACCGAATGCGACATGAGAAAGACCGTCGCCAATAAAGGAAAAGCGCTTCAGGACAAGCGTGACACCAAGCAGAGAGGAACATAGCGCAATCAGCACGCCGACGATCAGGGCATAGCGGACAAAGGGATACTGCAGATACAGAGCAAGCTTATCAAACATTACGCCTCACCGCCTTCCTGCTGTTTCATAAAGAACATCCCCACTTCACTTTCCAGATAGGCATCCCTCGTCCCGTAAAACACACTGGTTCCGATGTGCAGGATGTGACTGGCATAGCGGACGGCCGCTGCAATATCATGGCTGATCATGATTATGGCGATCCCTTCCTTGTTCAGGTTCGCGATCAGGCTGTACATTTCCGCAGTTACCTTCGGGTCAAGACCGGATACCGGTTCATCAAGGAGCAGAATCTTCCGGGTTGCACATAAAGCTCTCGCCAGAAGCACGCGCTGCTGCTGTCCTCCGGAAAGGTCCCGGTAACAGCGTTTTGCCAACGCCTCGATGCCCATGCGCTTCATATTATCTTCAGCAAGCTTTTTTTCCTCTTTGCTATAAAACGGTCTTAAGCCGCAGCGGCTCTGGCAGCCGGAAAGGACGATTTCCCTCACAGATGCCGGGAAATCCTTTTGAACAATTGTCTGCTGAGGCAGGTAGCCGATCTCGTTTCTCTTTAATCCGTCCCCGATCTCGATCTGACCTTTTATCGCTTCTTTAAGTCCCAGCAAGGTTTTCATTAATGTTGTTTTACCGGAGCCGTTTTCTCCGATAATGCAGAGATAATCTCCGGCATTCACGGTAAAATTCAGTCCCTCTACAATGGTGTGTCCGTCATATCCAAGTGACAGATCTTGTACGGTAAGTAAGGCCATGAGCAATCTCCTATTTCAGCGCATCTTTGAGAACAGCCAGATTCTTCTCCATAAGCGAGAGATAGGATGTATCGTTTCCGATATCCTTAGCTGTTGTTGACTGCATGGAATCCATGGAAAGGATCTTCTGGTTTTTTGCCTGCGTGCTTTGTATGATCGTTTCAGCGATCCGGTGATCGGCACGTTCTGTGGTCATGACTGCCGATAACGAAAGCTCATCAAGCTTCCGGGCAAGGAAGGTGATGGTCTCAAAGCTTGCCTCCGTCTCAGCTGAGCAGCCGACAAATGCCGCATAATAACTCAGACCATAGTCATCCACGAGATAACGGAACGGGAAGCGGTCGCCGAATAAGAGTGTATGTACTGAAGCTTCCGAGACTGCCTTCTGATATGCTTCGTCAAGCGTCTTCAGTTTTTCTTTATACGTTTCCGCATTCTTTTGATAGGTATCCGCATGATCCGGATCAAGCTTCTGCAGTACTTCGGCAATCTTTTCTGTCAGAACGACTGCATTCTTTAAGGAGAGCCACACGTGCTCATCCAGTTCCGCCTCATGATCTTCTTCGTGATCATGATCTTTACCATGATCGTGGTCGTGCTCTTCTTCCTGCATGCCTTCGATCACTTCCTCTTCCTTGACGGCATCGCCCAGCGTTTCAAGCAGATTGATCACGATCATATCCTTGTTGGTCGCTTCCTTTAACGCATCGTCCACCCAGGCATCGGATTCCCCGCCCACATAGATAAACAGGTCGCAGGTCGAGATTTTCAGAATATCCGCGGCGGTCGGCTGAAAGCTGTGCAGGTCTACTCCGCTGTCTAACAGCATGGTCACTTCTGCCTCTGCCGGACCAGCTCCGAGAAGATTCATGACCCAGTCATATTCCGGGAAAATGGTCGTAACGATCTGCAGCTTATCCTTATCTGCGGAAGACGGACTGCCGGATCCGCAGGCAGAAAAGAGGCACGCTGCAAGCAAGGCTGCGATAAACACCAAAACATTTGAGCGGATCGATCTCGTTTTGGTCATCTCTTTTTTCTTACAATTCATCTCTATTGTTTACCTCTTTATTTTCCTTGCAGACAGCTGTCGCAAAGTCCGTAAAACACCGTTCTTACCGGATCCATTTTGAAATGATGTTCCCTGATAAAATGGGACTGGATTTCCTCCAGCTCTTCACAGTGCAGATGGATCAGCTTTCCGCATTTTTCACATTTGCAGTGATAGCAGACCGCATCCTCCTCATGGCTGCCTTGCGTGGCATACTCAAAGCAGGCCGGACTGTTCGCGTCAATGATATATTTGGTGATCACACCCTCATCCACGAGATTTTCCAGATTCCTGTAGACGGTGGACTTCCCGATCGGCACCTCGTGGGACTTAAAGTAATCACAGACATCACTTGCCGTGACATGAACGCCCGGAACCGTCTTGAAATAATCCAGCAGGATCTCCCTCTGTTTTGTCTTATACTTAGAACGTGAATTCATCCTATGCCTCCAGTCTCAAAAATGAGAACCATTCCCGATTATAGCAAGAAGATTTCGTTTGTCAAGCAATTCAGGAATCATTCTCAAATTTATCCCAAGCTGCACAGTCAAAAATGGCATGATCTGCTGACCATGCCATTTTCTGAGAATCCGCCGTCCGGAGATGCCGCTACCCGTTTAAGTTTTCTGTACCTGTCTACTCCGGTACCGCAACAGCCCCGTTTGCCTCCAGGCTGCCCTTCTGAAGGGAAAATGCCCCCTTAACTGTATTCGCGTTGCTGTCATCAATGCTGCCCTCATATTCGACTACCACCAGGTCGCCGGCCTTGAACCCGCCCAGCCATTCCAGGCAGCGGCGGATGCGGATATCGTCCGTCAGCACGCGGTACACGATCCCATCGTCTTTGTTCCTGCACAGGACCGCGTCATCGATCAGCACATAGCCGTCACCGATCTCCGTCAATGTCCCGGCTATGCTCTGAGTCAGCAGCAAAGCTTCAGTCTTCCGGCTGTTTTCTTCCGCAAGCCGGATAATCTTTTCTGCCGCCTCTGTACCGATATTGAAAACATAGCCGTATTCCAGCAGATTAGTGGCCAGATATCCGTTTTTAGCAACCGTCAGGACCTTATTACGAATGCCCAAGGCTTCCGAAGAAGCAAGAAAGCTGATCCCTTCCCGCAAATTCATATTCACCGCATCATCGGCTTTGCAGGGAGCCGTGCGGCAGTCCTGAAGAATCGTCCAGATCCCCGCGGAAGCATCTGTCTGATACCAGTCAGCGCTTTCTTTCTGGTTCGCTGTCTTCACCGTGAAGAAGGAAAGCGGGAGCGTTTCGGGGAGGGCGCAGGCATCCATGACCATGCCGAGGTTCTGCGGCATCTCCATCTCACTCCGAAGATAGACCACATAATGACCGTCAAGTTCTGCGGCAGCAAGTATTTCGCGGTCCACGCCTTTTATGGAATAGACTTTAGCGGTTTTCCGATATTCCTTTTCTGCGTAGATATCATATCCGAGGACTTCCGCTTCCCCCATGATTTCATCAAGCAGATCCTTATTCACTGTCCTTGTGCGTGTCCTCCAGACCGCACCGTTCAGTGTCATTTCCGGGTACTGTTCTATGGACGTCTTCCATTCCCAGGGCCAGACGATCGCGCCTTCACTGACAGCAGTCACGCTTACCCCTTCCCTGTACCGGCTGCTTTCCTCTTCCTGCTCAGGGCCGGGGTGCATTAATCCCGGCAAAAGGATGCCTCCCGCAAAGATGACCACTGCCAGAGCAGCGACTGCCGCCATCCACTTCGAAAACACTGCCCCGCCTTTTTTCACATGCTCTTCCGATACGTCAAACAAGGTCTCGTCGATCCCGTTCAGTGCGTCCATGATGTTCTTCGCATTCATAGGAAAAATCCCTCCTCAGTGAGTATTTTTCTCAGCTGGTTTCTACTGCGGTGCAGCATGGATTTCACCTTGCTTTCATGCATCGCGCAGGCTTTGGCAATCTCTGCAACGGTCTGCATATACCAGTATCTGCGAATAAAGACGTTCTTCTGCTCTCTTCCGAGAGAATACAGAAAACGGTTCAAAACATCCCGTAATGCCGTAAGGTCCGCCAGATCCTCTCCGTTTCCGCCGGGGATGCACTCGGCAAGCTCATCCAGCGCCAGGGCGTACGTCCCGCCGCCGCGCTTTGCCGCCGTGTTCTTTTCCAGGCGGTTAAGGGAAAGCTGCCTTGTGATCCTTCCGAGAAAGCCCTTGAGATTTGCCGGCCGCTGCGGCGGAATGGATGCCCACATCTTCAGATACGCATCGTTGACCGTTTCCTCCGCATCCTCATGATTGCGCAGGATCCCGTAGGCGAGCGAGCGGCAGTACTGCCCATAAGACAGCTCTGTCTCCCGGATCGCCTCTTCGGCACGTGCAAAGTATAATTCGATGATTGCTTCGTCTTTCATGAAACCTCCTGATTCCTGGAAAGGCCTTTCACCTACATATACCGGAAAAGACGGGTTCGGGTTGCACGGAAGAAGGAATATTTTTAACTCAGCGCGAACTGGCTCTTGTAAAGCTTCGCATAAAAGCCGTCAAGCGCCATCAGTTCATCATGCCTGCCCTGCTCCACAATATGGCCGTCTCGCATGACCAGAATCACATCTGCCTCACGGATCGTCGAGAGCCTGTGCGCCACAATAAAACTTGTGCGGCCCTCCATCATGCGGGCGAACGCGGACTGAATCCTGATCTCCGTACGGGTATCGATCGACGAGGTTGCCTCATCGAGGATCAGCATAGGCGGGATGTTCAGCAGGACCCTGGCAATGCACAGGAGCTGCTTTTGTCCCTGGGAAAGATTGCCTCCGTTTTCCGTGATGACCGTCTGATAGCCCTCAGGCAGCCGCATGATAAAAGAATGAATGTGCGCCGCTTTTGCCGCCTCCACCACTTCCTCGTCAGCAGCATCCGGTCTCCCGAAAGCGATGTTGTCTCGGATCGTCCCCGCCTTCAGCCAGGTGTCCTGCAGGACCATGCCGTAGTTGCTGCGAAGGCCGTGCCTGGTCATGGAACGGATATCCGTGCCGTCAACCAGAATCTTTCCGCCGTCCACATCATAAAAGCGCATCAGAAGGTTGATCAGGGTTGTCTTCCCGCAGCCTGTCGGTCCGACAATGGCTACGCGCTGCCCCGCACGCACCTTCAGCGTGAAATCCTCGATCAACGGACGTTCTGGAACGTAGCGGAAAGAGACATTCTGCACGTCGACATCGCCCTTTGCCGTAAAGGCCTTCGCATCTTCCGCATCCGGAAGCTCTTCCGGCTCATCCAGAAGGGCAAAAATGCGGGCTGCACAGGCCAGGGCATTTTCCAACTCGGTAATCACGCTGGAGATCTCGTTGAACGGTTTGGCGTACTGGCTGGCGTAGCTTAGGAATATCGACATGCCCCCGATCGTCATGCTGCCGCCTACTGCAGTCAGTGCACAGACAAGAACCACAGCCGCATAGACGATGTTGTTCACCAGACGCGTCGACGGATTGGTCAGACTCGAATAAAAAACCGCCTTCATGCTGACTGTGCGCAGCCGTTCATTGACCGCATCAAACTGCTTCAGCGACTCTGCCTCATGGCCGAAGGACTGAACCACCTTCAGCCCCTCTATGCCTTCATTGATCAAAGCCGTCTCTTCGCCGCGGACTTCCGACTGCGCCTTAAAATAACGGCTGGTCCGCCTTACGATAAAGCTTGCCACAAAGATGGAAAAAGGGGTAAGGAGCGCGACAATTGCGGTCACGGCAACGTTCAGGCGCAGCATGATGCAGAGGATGCCGACGATCATGATCACGCCGGTAAACAATTGGGAAAAGCCCATCAGGAGACCGTCGCCTATCGTTTCGGCATCGGAAATGATACGGCTCAGCAAATCCCCCGTAGGGTGTGCGTCAAGATAGGACAGGGGCAGCCGCTGCAGTTTCGCCGCGGCTTCATCCCGCAGATCATGCACCACGGAAAAGGTCAGGCGATTGCCGGCATAGGCAAGCAGCCATTGTGCGCAGGCAGAACAGGCCGTTACGATGCCGATCTTTAACAGCGCCTCTCCGATGACGGCAAAATCAACCCTGCCAAGGTCTATCATGGCATCGATGGCATCACCGGAAAAAACAGGGACAAGAAGCTGCGCAGCGCACACCACAAGCGCGCTGATCAGACTTAAGACAAAAAACAGACGGTAGGGACGGATATACGCCAGCATGCGCCGTAAAGCACTGCGGCTTTTTCTTTTCTCTTCAGCGCTCCTCGGCTTTCTGCTCATGCTGCTCATCTCCTTTCCTGAACTGACTTTCATGGATTTCGCGGTAAACCGGACAGGACGCCATGAGCTCTTCATGCCTTCCCTTTCCGGCCAGATGCCCGTCCTCGAGAACCAGGATCTGATCCGCATGGCGCAGACTCGAGGTACGCTGTGAAACGATAAAGACGGTCATCTCGGAGGGGAGCTTCTTTAACGCTCTGCGCAGTGCCGCATCGGTCGCATAATCAAGCGCGCTCGAACTGTCGTCAAGGATCAGAATATCCGGCTGCATGACTAACGCTCTGGCAACGGTGAGGCGCTGCTTCTGACCACCCGAAAGATTCCGGCCGCCCTGCTCGACTCTTGCATCCAGACCGTCCGGATTGCTGCGAACAAAATCCGCTGCCTGCGCCGTTTCCAGTGCCTGCCAGAGCATCTCATCGCTTGCCGATGCATTCCCCCACAGCAGATTTGATCGAATGGTACCCGTAAAAAGCTGCGCCTTCTGCATTACGATCCCGATGTGCTTTCGCAGTTCTTCCTGCGTCCAGTCTTGGATCGGCCTGCCTTCCAGGAAAATTTTCCCGGCCGATGCCTCATAAAAACGAGGGATAAGCTGTACCAGTGTTGTTTTTCCGCTTCCGGTCCCGCCGATCACACCGATCGTCTGGCCGGTTCCTGCCGTAAAGCTGATATCATGCAGGCTCTCGCCGGCCGCGCCGCGGTATGTTGCACTCACATGCTCAAAGCGTACGGCCTCTTCCGCGCGCTGCCATTTTCTCTCACCTGCCTCAGGGAAAATCATTTCATTTTTCTTGTCGAGGATCTGTTCGACCCGCTTCATGGAAGCGATCGCTTTCGCGATCGAAACGATCAGATTGGCGAGCTTCACTAACTCCACCAGGATCTGGTTCATGTAATTGATGAGTGCGATCACATCTCCGGACAGAAGACTGCCCTCCTGCACGCTTACCCCGCCTTTATACAGAATCAGAATAATACACAGGTTGACGGTCACGTAGGTGAGCGGATTCGTCAGAGCCGAGATCTTTCCTGTCTTTAACTGCGCTGCCCTTAACGCCTGATTGATGGCATGGAAGTGTTCTTCTTCCCGCGCTTCCATCCCGAAGGCCCGGATCACACGGACGCCTTCCAGGTTCTCTCTCGCCGCGCCGGTCACCTGATCCAGATCATTCTGGATCCTGCGGTAGCGAGGCGAAGTGATGCGCATGATTCCGGTTACAATGACTGTCAGCACCGCGATCCCGCACACAAAAATCAGGGCGATCTTCGGCGATATGCGAAAGGCCATAAATGCTGCCCCGATCACCACAAACGGGCTGCGCAGAAAGAGGCGCAGAAACAGATTCACGCCGTTTTGCACCTGATTGATGTCACTGGTCATGCGGGTGATCAGAGTGGAGATGCCGATCGTATCCATATCGGAAAAGCCGAGAGTCTGAATGTGTGCATACAGATTATGTCTCAGTTTTGCCGAAATGCCGGTCGCTGCCCGCGATGCGAAATACTGGGCGGTAAAGGAACAGACAAGTCCGATCAGTGCCATCAGGACCAGCAAGCCGCAGTTTCTGAGAATGTAGGCTTTATCTCCGTTCAGGATACCGATATTGATGATGCGGGCAACCACGATGGGAACGAGCAGATCAAAACTCGCTTCCAGCATCTTGAAAAGCGGCGCTAATATACTCTCCGCCCGGTGCTCCCGCATAAGTGCCTTCAGGTATTTCAAGCTTCTTCCTCCTTGGAAACGGCAGGATCTGATCCCGGCAAATCTGCTGCGATCCTGCATGATCAAGGCTCACTATAACATGGAAGCCGGTCCCCCGCAAGCCTTGCCAACAGAGCTTCTTTTTGTTATGATACAATCACTTTAGGTAGTGAGGAATCACCATGAAGATTTTGGCTGCAATGAGCGGCGGCGTGGATTCCAGCGTCGCGGCTCTGCTTTTGAAAAACGAAGGTCACGACCTGATCGGCGCGACCATGAAGCTCTACAATAACGAAACAGCCGGCCTGAACACGAAGACCTGCTGCTCTCTCGATGACACCGAGGACGCCAGAAGCGTGGCAAACCGCCTCGGCTTTCCCTATTATGTCTTCAATTACGAAGACGAATTCCGTTCCCAGGTTATCGACCGCTTCATCTGTGCCTATGAGGCAGGGCGTACCCCGAATCCCTGCATCGACTGCAACCGCTACATGAAGTTCGGGGCGCTGTATCTGCGCGCACAGGTCCTCGGCTGCGGCGCCGTGGCGACCGGCCACTACGCGAGGATCAGCTGCGAAGGCGACCGGTACCTCCTGAAAAAAGGCCTTGATTCCTCGAAAGACCAGAGCTACGTGCTCGCAAGACTAACCCAGGAGCAGCTTGCCCATACGCGCTTCCCATTAGGGGAGCTCACAAAGGACGAGGTGCGCAGGCTTGCCGAAGAAAACGGCTTTTATAATGCGCACAAGCCGGACAGCCAGGATATCTGTTTCGTGCCCGACGGCGACTACGCGGGCTTCATCAGCCGGAACACCGGCAGGGACTGCCCGCCCGGCGATTTCGTTCTGGAGGACGGGACCGTGGTCGGCAGACACAAGGGCATCACGCACTATACCATCGGCCAGAGACGAGGCCTCGGCATCGCCTGGAGCCACTCGCTTTTTGTCAAAAAAATAGACCCGGTATCGAACCGGGTCATCTTAAGCGACGATGACGGGCTGTATTCACGAAAGCTTTCGGCATTCGATCTGAACTGGATCGCCTGGGATGAACCGCCAAAGTCTTTCCGCGCCGCCGTACGCATCCGCTACCGCCACCATGAGCAGCCGGCCGAGGTCACGGTCTTTGATGACGGCACCGCTTCCGTGCTCTTTGACGAGCCCCAGCGCGCCGCCACGCCCGGCCAGACGGCCGTCTTCTATGACGGAGACACCGTCCTCGGCTGCGGCACGATTCTCTGAGTACACGATCATCTGCTGATTTGAAAGCCTGTAAGAACGAATCCCCTGCCTCCTGCACTCAGGATGACAGGGGATTCTGTTTTCACAATGCCTTACAGCCTGCCGCCTCCTGCAGCAGCGGGGCGATATCCGCAAATTCCTCCGGCCTGATCTTTGCCTTCCGCCTGTCGTAGGTCAGCAGGCCGTTCGTCTCCTCTTCCACGTCGGAGACCTGCGTATAGACCGCCCCGCAGAGTCCCTGCGGAATAAGCGGCAGGATCTGTTCCAGATAGAGCGCGCGGAGATCCCGCACAAAATCCTCTCTTGTTTTGCACTTTTTATATCCGTAGACCTTGTCCGGCACTGCGCTGTGCTCCGGGATCTGGTACACATAGCCGCCGAATTCGGACAGCAGGAACGGCCGCTCGCTCCTTACAGGCTTCACCTTCCTGAAATAGACGTGGCGGCTTGTGACGTCGCTTTTTTTCTGTTCAAACCAGCCCGAGGTCGAATCGATCAGACGGTCCGGATCCAGCTTTTTCAGCCGTTCATACAGACTGTCGGCGTCGAACTGCCCCCAGCCCTCGTTGAAAATGGTCCACAGCGCGATCGAAGGGTGGCTGCCCAGCTGCCGCACGGTCTCCTCCATCGCTGCCGTGAAATTCTCCCGCGCAGACGCGCTCACGCGGCCGTGCCTGTCCTTAAGATTAAAGCCGAGCGTCGGAAGGGCTGTATCGCGAAAGAACCTGTATTCCCCGCAGTTGACCATATCCTGAAAAACGATCATACCGAGTCTGTCGCAGTCGTAATAGAACTGTTCAGGCTCGATCTTGATATGCTTTCTTAACGTGTTGAAGCCGAGCGCCTTCATGCGGAGGATATCCTGCGTATAGACCTGCGGGGAGGCAGGGGTATAGATCCCGTCGCTGAAATAGCCCTGGTCGAGCAGTCCGTTGAAAAAGTAGGGTTTGCCGTTCAGGAGCAGTCTCGGGATGCCGTTTTCGAGCCCCGTCTGAAAGCTTCGCAGCGCAAAGTAGGAGGACAGCTCATCCTCTCCCGCCTTTAACGTGAAGCGGTAAAGGAAGGGATCTTCGGGACTCCAGAGGTGTGGAGAGGGCGGAAGGATGTCCGCCTCGCCGTTTTTCAGGAAAAAGCGCAGGGACGGCTCTCCCTCCGCTCCTTCCACTTCGATCACGCCTTCCGTAACGCCTTCCGCACGGACATGGGCGCAGGTTTCACTCGTGCGGATCTCGAGGCGCTTCACATAGTTTTTCGGAACGCTTTCGAGCCAGACCGTCTGCCAGATGCCGGAGACAGGCGTGTACCACATGCCGCCGCGCGCTCTTTTCTGCTTGCCCCAGGGAAGATCATGGGAAAGATCATCCACGATCTCCGCGCGGATCTCATTTCCACCTTCATGCACGAGTGCCGTAATATCAAAGCTGAAGGAAAGGTAACCGCCTTCGTGTCTTCCGGTCTTTTCTCCGTTGACAAAGACTTCACAGATCTGATCGGCCGCCCCGAAATGCAGCAGGATGCGCCTGCCATCAAGGGGCAGTTCCAGGCGAAACACCTTCCGGTAAAAGAATCTTGTGCCTTCCGGGAATGTCCTTTCGATCTGCGACAGCCTGCTTTCCGGGCAGAACGGCACGAGGATCTCTTCGTTCATCTTCTCCGGATCCGTCCCGAAATCCCACAGGCCGTTCAGATTCTGCCAGCCTTCGCGCACCATCTGCGGGCGCGGATAGGCTTCCCACTTCCCCCCTGTTATCTCTCCTTCTCTTGTCAATAAGCTTCTCATGCTGTTTCCTTCCACTTTCGATCCTTTTCGCGCGGCAGAGCATGCCATCCGGATCGGGCATCCGTCCTTTTTATCTTCTTGATCATAGCACAGTCTGCGCATCTTTTCGAGAGTTTACTTGACAAAACCGTCCCTTTTCCCTTATGATGGATTCGAACAAACATTCGGAATCAACAAAGCAAACCGTTGCCAAATGACAAGGAGCAAGACATGGAAGAATATTTAAAAGACCTGAATCTCCCGCAGTTTGAAGCCGTCACCACGACCGAAGGCTACGTGCGCGTGGTCGCAGGCGCAGGCTCCGGCAAAACAAGAGCTCTCGCGGCACGCTTTGCCTACCTGGTGCGTGAGATGGGCATCCTGCCCTCAAATATTCTCTGCGTGACGTTTACCAACAAGGCTGCGGGCGAGATGAAGCGCCGCATCCACAACCTGACCGGCGACAACGACACCGGCTACGTGAACACCTTCCACGGCTTCTGCGTCAGCATCCTGCAGGAAGATTCCTACGCGGTGCAGTATCCGCGCAGCTTCCTCGTGCTCGACAACTCCGATATCGACGACATGCTCCGCATCATCTACGAGGAGCGCGGCCTGACCATGAAGGACATGACCTTCAGGGACGCCCGCGACATGTTCGAGATCCGCAAATGCCTCACCGAACCGGGGTATTACCTCGATATGATTAATCTCTCCCTCGAGGAGCTGAAGCTGAAGTATGAGAATGCCACAGACGTGCGCGACATCCTCTTCTACGGCTATCTCTACCAGGAGCGCAAGTGCTTCGGCCTCGACTACAACGACCTCATCATCTTCTCGCTCTATATATTCGAAACGCATCCGGATATCGCCAGAAAGTGGCAGGAGCGGCTCGAATACATCATGATCGATGAATTTCAGGACATCGACCCGCTGCAGATCAGGCTCATGGAGGTCCTGCAAGGCTACCATAAGAACCTCTTCATCGTGGGCGATCCGGACCAGACCATCTACACCTGGCGCGGCGCGAACGTGAAGTTCCTGCTGGATTTCGACAAGCAGTTCCCGGGCACAAAGACCATCTTCATGAACGACAACTACCGCTCGACGCCCGAGATCCTGCAGACCGTAAACTCCCTGATCGAGAAGAACCAGAACCGCCTGAGGAAGGAACTGATCCCGCATCAGGAGGACGGGCCGATGGTGCGCGCAAGCCTTTGCGAGAACAGCGAGGAAGAAGCGAAATGGGTCGCGGACCGCATCGAAGAGCTGAAGAAAAAACGCGGGATCAAATATAAGGACATGACGATCCTCTACCGTTCTCACTACCTGACCCGCAGCATCGAAAGCGAGCTTATGGACCGCAAGATCCCCTACAATATCTACAGCGGCGTGGCGTTCTTTGACCGCGCCGAGGTGAAGGACGCGCTCTGCTACCTGCGCATGATCGCGGCACAGGACGACCTCTCCTTCCGCAGAGTCGCCAATCAGCCGAAGCGCAACCTGGGGATGAAGCGGATGAAATTCCTCGCCGAGACCGCTGCCGCCGAAGGAAAGACGCTCTGGCAGACGCTGCTTGCGCACCGGGAGGATCCCATTTTCAAGGGGACGAAGGCAGAAGCCTTCATTGCCCTCATCGAACGCTTCATGCAGCTTTCGGAAAAGATGCCGGTCTCCAAGCTTTTTACGGAGATCCTTGCGGCCTCAGGTTACGAAGCCATGCTGCGGACTGAGGGCGACCAGGTGAGACTGGACAATATCGCCGAGCTGAAGCAGACCATTCTGCAATACGAGATCAGCTGCGGCGAGGAAGCGGCCCTGCCGGATTTCCTTGCCCACATCGCCCTCTTTACCGAGGCGGATGCGATCGACGAGGCCGACAAGGTAAAGCTCATGACCGTGCATGCCGCAAAGGGTCTGGAATTCCCCTACGTCTTCCTGATCGGCCTGAACGAAGGCGTGTTCCCGGCCAAGCGCACCGATTCCTTCGAAGGCATGGAGGAGGAACGAAGACTCTGCTTCGTTGCCATGACAAGGGCACAAAAGGGCCTCTTTCTCTCCGGCACCGAAGGCCGCACCTTTGACGGCGCGCCCAAGTACATGTCCCGCTTCCTGTTGGATATCGAGCCCGGCCTTGTGGCCTACGATGAAGACCCGCGCGAAGAGCTCATCAAAGAGAGCCGCGAGTACGCGGAAGCCTACAACAAAACACTGGCCGCCAAAATGAACGGTCCCGCGTATCACATCGGAGACCGCGTGAAGCACCCCATCATGGGCGAAGGCCTGATCAAGGACGTGGACATGAAAAAGAACGCCTACATCGTGCAGTTTGTGGAATTAAAAACGCCCAGAGCGATCTCGTTTAGGGCGAATCTGGAAAAAATATAATATAAAAAACACAACGGGAGGTCATGAAATGAATTATCCGAATACACTCAACGGTTTGAGAAAGATCCGCCTGTCTGTCATTCTGGAAATGGTCATGAGTGTGATCATGCTGATCATAACGGTACTGAGTCTGCTCCTGCTGAACGAACCGCCGAAAACGATCGTCACACAGCATCTTGCCCTTGCCTCGTTTGTCTTTTTTCTCACCGCTGCAGATGCCGTTCTTGCCATCATTGCCCTTGTCATGCGGCTTGTGGGAACAAACTCGGCCGGAAAAGAGGCAGCCCCCTTCCGGACGGCTTTTATCATCCTCATCTGCAGCCTGGCCGGATCGGTTGCCGCCAACCTTCTCCCCCTGCCTGAAACGGTGAAGGACATTCTCAGCTATGCCGTCAGATGCCTTTCCCTGGCCTCGATGATTTACATTTTCAGCGGGATCCGCGTGATAGCGAAAAGTATGGATAAGCATGCTTTCGCTGACAAGGGGAAACGCCTGCTTCAATTGATCCTTATCCTTTTTGCGATCTCGTTCATCGGAGACATTATCCTCAGCAAGCTTCTCCATACCCTGCCTCCGATATTGGAGGTCGTACTGAGCGTCGCGGTGACTGCATTCAGCCTGGCCGTTAGTATCCTTTATTACCGGCATCTCACGGAAACCGTTTCCCTGCTTGAAGCGGGTCAGAATGCACAAATCCCCGCCGAAGAAAACTGATCTTTTCTACCCAAACAGCCACAGATAAGCGATCCCGCAGCATTCGCGGAGAAAGTATGTCGGCAGCAGATAAAGCGCGGTTCTTCCCGGCCAGGCATAGGCATTAAGCCCCTGCTTTTCGGCAAGCTGTATGGCGCGGAAGCAATGATAATCGTTGGTGACAAGGATCACGTCCTGCGCGAGATCCTCCTTTTCAATCAGCTCTTTTGAGAAGGCAATGTTCTCTTTCGTGGACGAGGATCTGTCTTCAATGTACAGCCGCTCCGGGTCGATCCCGGCCAGAACCAGCTTGTCATAGATACTCTGTCCTTCTGCAATCAGCTCATCATCTCCCTGGCCGCCGGAGCAGATGGCTTTCACCTCCGGATGCTCCTCCAGATACCGTTTGGCCGTATTGATGCGGTTCCATAACATCAGGCTCGGTTCAGAGCCGTTTACCCGGCAGCCGAGAATGATCATCGTGACCGGATGACCGTCTTCCGGCTGTTTTTTCGTTCCGTAAAACAGCAGGCAGCCGAAAAAGAGCAGCACCGCCAGGGCAAGCGCCGTCAGAATATGCACTGCCTTATGGACCTTCCGCGGCAGTTTTTGCCGAAAAAGACCGTAGAGGATCAGGGCGCAGCCGAGGGCGATCCCGAGAGCCGAGCCGATATTGAATACGATTCCCGGCAGGGGGAGAATAAAAATAAAAAGGCAGATAATGCCCAGAATCACTAATACTATACTCATAATATGTCCTAATAACAAAAACAGGCGGAATGCCGCCCTCACCCGCTCCATAGGGGCACCCTCCCCCGTTTTCGGGGGAGGGCCTTTTTGGTTTTTACTCCTCGCAGAAGGCGACGGCGACGGCATCCGGGCCGACGTGCGCGCCGATGATCAGGCTGACCTCGCTGATAAAGAGCGGATCCAGGCCGGTCACTTCCTTCGCCTGGGCAAGGAACTCACGGCCGCCCGCCTCGTTGTTTGTGTGCGCGCCGATATAATATTTTTTATCCAGTTTTTTCTTCGCAAGCAGTTCCAGAATGGCTTTCTTGGCAGCCTTCTGTCCGCGGCACTTCATTAACGGCACGATCTTGCCGTTCTCAAAGTGCAGGATGGGCTTGATCTGCAGCATGCTGCCGACCGCGCCGGAAAGCGGCGAGAGTCTGCCGCCGCGCACCAGATAATCCAGATGCTCGACGATGAAATACACGTCGATATGTTTCTTTTTCTCTTCCAGGACCGCGGCGATCTCGTCAAGGCTCTTGCCTTCTTCCTTCATATCCTGCGCCATGTACACGAGCAGGCCGGATGCGATCGCCTCCAGATAGGTATCCAGAACATAGATCTTCGAGCCAGGGTAATCTTCCATCAGATCCTCGGCTTCCGTAAGCACTGTGCTGTAGCTGCCGCTGCACTCGGAGGACGCCATGATCACCAGGATATCGTGTTCCTTCTTCAGTTCCTCTTCCATGATCCCGCGCACGCGCTCCGGATTGCAGCCCATGGAATAGGCTCTGTCCTTTGCCAGGCGCGCATAGAACTCCTGCGGCGTCAGCTTGATCTCGTCGCCGTAGATCGTTCCGTCATTGAAATGATAATACTGGGGAAGAATTGCAATGCCTTTTTCCTCGGCATACGCCGGATCGACATCGCAGTTCACGTCAGACATGATCACAAAATCTCTCATGATATACTCCTTAACTCTGATTCTCAGTCCTGTTCCAGCAGGACTTCTCTTCCGCCCTCCTGCATGGATCTGTCGATCGCACACAGGACCTTCATCGCTTCGTAGCCGTCCTCAGCCGGCGCCACTGTTTCCGTTTTGTTTAAGATTGTGCGGGCAAAGGCTTCCAGCATGTTGCGTCTGAGCCCCACTCTGTACCCGCCGATCTCGTATTCCAGAATGCCGGGGATGCTGTATTCCGAAGCTGTCCCCTTCTGCATGATGGGATCCATGGTATTCGTGGAAATGGTCCCTTCCGTACCGGTCACCGACATCATAACTCCCGCCATGATGGGCCAGGAGTTCGGATAGATCCAGTTTCCTTCGAAGCTGCACACCGCACCGCTTGCTAACGTCACTTCGGCCTTAACCACGTCATAGGTATCGATCCCCATCGAAACCAGTTTTTTCTTGATGCCTGTTGCGCGGACCTTGACCGGTTTTTCGGCAAAGATCCAGAGGATCGCATCGATCAGGTGCGACAGAAGAAACCAGGAAGGCGAGGTCTTCCCTGCCCATTTCAGCATCTTCGTCGGGACGAAAATCCGGTCAATCGAGGTGCCGGACGAGGAAATCAGTTCCCCGAGCTCACCGCTTTCCGCCGCATTTTTCATATTGATGTAGAAAGGCAGGAAACGGAACAGATGCGCCATTTGGACCAGGTTTCCGTTCTCCTTCATGGCGGCGATCATCCGTTTTCCGTCTTCGGGATCTGTCGCAAACGGCTTTTCCAGCATGATAGCCTTCTTCGCTTTGCAGCAGGCGATGAACGGTTCCGCATGCAGACCGTCCGGCGTGGCAATGATGACCGCATCAAGTTCTTCCTTATCCAGCATGGTCTGCACGTCGGTGTAGGCTGCCGCGTTCATCTGCTCCGCAAGGCTCTTTGCCGCCTCCGGAAAGACATCGCAGACCGCCGTTACGCGCACGTACGAGCTGTCCTTCGCGCTTGCGGCATGGGCCTTGCCCATGGTCCCGCATCCGATGATTCCAAGCTTCAGCATTGCTCTTCCCTTTCTTGCTGCTCTGATCCGGGCTTTTCTTCCGGATACCTGAGATGCGCTTTGCTATTGTAGCATAAAGCGGGCTGTTTGCATAGTATTATCCGAAACACGCCCTGTACCGAAAACCGATATAAGACTCTTATCGGTGAAGCGACCGTATGATCCGGTCCGTCACTTCAAGACAGATCCCGGAGGACCGGAGGACTTCGTTCATGAACTCTTCGGCTCCGCCGGTGATGCCGTCGGATACCGCCTTGATCATCAGGCAGGGAATGCCTGCGCGCCTTGCCGTAAGCAGTATGCCGGCCGCTTCCATTTCACAGATATCTGCATCGAAAGCCTGATGCAGGGCACGTTTTTTCTCTTCGCCGGCCACAAACTTATCAGCCGACGCACAGGTAACCGGGATCAGCTCCGGCGCTGCCGTAATCGCCTTTTTGACCAGCTCTGGATCCGCCGGGATATAACGGGTCGGATAGGCCGCATAGCGACCGGGTTCGCAGCCGTCCCAGTCGCTGGTATCGAAATCCGTATGAACCACGCGCTCTACGATGACCGTTCTCGCCATGGTCATTTCTTCCGTAAGGCCTCCGACTACGCCGAAATTCACGATCATCTCCACCGCATAAGCGGTGATCAGGAGCTCTGTTGCTGCGGCCGCGGCGATCTCGCCCGCGCCGCTGTTCACAACATAGAGCGCATAGGATTCGTTTTCATAGCAAAGCACGGTATAGCCGGCTTTCTTTTCCTGTCCCTTCGGGGAGCCGTATAGGGACAGGACGGCGTCCATTTCCACGGCTACAATCATACCAATTCTTTTCATCATTCCCTACCTTCCTAAGCGGCCGCTTCTGTTTTCTCACAAATCACTCAGAGCGCGGGGCTTTACGCCTACAGGGATCGGGGCGACGTACCCCTTTCCCACACGGTCGCGAAATTCTTCCTTAGCCTTTTCCAGAAGCGCCGGGTTTTCCAGCAGGCTGATTAACGTCTCTCCCATGATGACGCCGGCATAGCGCATAGCCGCTTTGGCTGCTGCAAGCTTCCCCTGCGCAACCACCTGCCAGGAATGGCCGGGCGTGCCCAGGCACCAGGTTGCTGCTGACAGCTGCGCAAGCGGGCAGATCCAGCTCACGTCGCCGACATCCGTAGACCCGGCACCGGCAGTTTCTCCCTCCTTGAAATCGTAGGGAAGCTTTTTATAGGCATACGGATCGTCCGGGTTCGCATGTTTTGCGCCCATGAGCGTCCGCTTGGTCAGCTCACGCGCATATTCCATATCGTTTTCATCCGGAACCGGCGGAGCGATCTGCTGCATGATACGGTCCATTTCCCGCTGCAGGGTATCGTTCATCACCAGATTCGAACAGGCTTTGACAAACTCGTGACTCTCCTTTGTTTCCGTCATCAGCGCCGCGCCTTCCGCAATTTTCAGAACACGCTCATACAGCGCCCGGACACCATCATTCGTGGTGGCACGGATCAGGTAAAGCGCCTCGGCATGCGGTTGAACAACATTCGGGGAAATGCCTCCGGCATCAATGATGGAATAGTGTATCCGTGCGGAGGACGGCATATGTTCTCTGAGGAACTGCACGCCGATATTCATAAGCTCGAGCGCGTCTAATGCGCTTCGTCCCATGTCAGGATTGGCTGCCGCGTGCGCCGCCGTGCCGTCAAATTTAAACAGGATCTGATAATTGGCGAGTGACGAACTCGTTCGTACTTTATTGATGATGGCAGGATGCCAGCTCACTGCCGCATCCAGTTCATCAAAGACATGGTCTCTGGCCATGAAGGCTTTGCCGGAGCCGCCTTCCTCACCGGGGCAGCCATAGTAAACGATCGTTCCCTCCGCGCCGGTTTCTTCCAGATATCGCTTCACAGCAAGCGCCGCCGCAAGAGAGCCCACGCCGAGCAGATTGTGACCGCAGCCCTGCCCGGCCGTTTTGCCGTTCGGCTTTTTCTCAAGGGCTCCCGCCTCCTGGCCCAAACCGCTTAACGCATCGAATTCGCCTAATACACCGAGCACCGGCCTCCCGTGACCAAATCGTCCGGAAAATGCCGTACGGATCCCTGCCAGTTCCTCTTCTACTGTAAATCCTTCTTTGCGAAGAAAATCGATCAATATTTTTGCCGACTGATATTCGGTGAACGCCAACTCCGGGGTTTCCCATATGGCATCTGCGGCCGCATTCAATTCGGCGGCTTTCGCTTCGATTACCTGACTTGCCCTGCTCACATCCGTGCCTCCCTAAAGCATATGATAGTTTATTGTAGCAAATTAGTACCATTTTGCCAACACCGGTACTGTTTTTTGTTGAAAAAGCCAGCTTTTCTGCTTATTTTAACCTTTTTGTTTTTTCTGAAAAAAGTGCTTGCATTTTTTTTGCACTGTGATACAATACTCCTCGTCTGGGGCATTAGCGCAGCTGGGAGCGCGCCACACTGGCAGTGTGGAGGTCAGGGGTTCGAATCCCCTATGCTCCATTTTTTATTGCCTCAGATGCCTTCCGGCATCTGAGGCAATAAAAATATGCGGGAGGGATGAGAACCCCGCAGGGGTTCTCTGTGACGGCCTGCAGATCGAGCCTGCAAGGCGCTGAGATGCAGCTGCCGGAACTATCCAGCGAGGCGCCCCCGGCGCCGAGTCGGGGAATCCCCTATGCTCCACGCAGAAAACCGTTGAGTGGCAACGGTTTTCGTGCATTTTGGGGCTGAGTTATGCGAGTTACGTCAGGCTTCAACAGATAACGGTAGGAAATCAGTCAGGGCAATGGCGACTTTCCTGCCGTTTTCTTTTTTTGAAAAACAAGTATTTTTATCGGCGGGAGTATGCTACAATACAAGACGTAGAAAGGGATCTGTTTTATTACATTGAAGTCTTTTACAACCGGAAAAGACTTCACAGGAGCCCGGGTTACATGAGCCCGGCAGCCTACAGGATGAAGAAGCTGGGCCAAAAAGCTGGATAGTCAGCGAGTAAGTATATGGCATAAAAGCCCACTACAAAATAGATGACCAGTCCAGTGAAAAAACATTTCATATGATTAGAGGTAGAAATATGAGAACTAAAAAAATAGTATTTACAGTATCAGGAATATTATTATTCCTTAGTATATCATTTTTTACTGTTAGGGCCATAGACAAAAGTAACATTACTGAACTGTCTTCTCGGATGAAAGAAGAGTTACAATCTCAGGGATATATCCAGTTGCAGAATATCAGTTTCCAGGACGGAATCGTTTGTTATACAGCAACAACAGATCAAGAAAAAAATCTTGGGATCCAAGACTTGCTTCTCCTCGGAGCGGAGAGAGAGCAGGCTCGCTTCGAGGCGATGAGAAGTCCTCGGCTTTTCCATCGTTTTTCTACTCTTAGACAAGTGATCGTCAGTCCAAACGGAACTGTCCTGTATGATCAGCAACTAATGAATTTTGCAACTATTTCAGAAGATGATACGGAATCACTTTATATTTCAGAGCACAAGCCCACTCACTCAAAAGAAGAAACAGCTGCTGTGTTAAAAGAAAGCTTCCGGCAAAATGGTCTGTCGCTTGAAGTTACAGAGTGCAGTGAGTATTCTTTAGGAGGCTATCAAGTAACTCTTTCATATAAAGATGAAAAAGGAACGATGCCAGATATCGATACGATCAATGCAGCTGCGAACCAATGCCTGGCAGTTATCGATAACCTGAATAAAAACGGAGAAAGTATCGGAGCATATCGACTTCAGTATGGACCCGAAGATGGAAGCGATGTGCTTTTTCTCCTTTCTGCAGATCTTATCTTTCGCGATTTTTTATGGTGGCAGTCTCCAGCCCTTGGAGGAAACACATGGACAGGCTCCCACCCCGTGAAACAATAGACGTATACTTAGATATAGTTACCTTTATTTAGTTACGTTTAGAAAGAGGCGGAATCGCCGGAGCCTCCTCTCTTGTGTTGTTTTTTATTATTGTAGTTCTGTTGTAAAATGCAACAGGAACAGCCAGCAATAGTCAAATGACACCCAAAACTTTCTTCTGAAAAGGATATTTTTAACCTCTATGGAACGATATCAATCACTCCCGGACCATATCGAGATCCGCGGTGCCCGCGTTCACAACCTGAAGAATGTGGACGTGAATATTCCTTTAAACCGCATTGTCGGCATAGCCGGCGTCTCCGGCTCCGGAAAATCATCGCTTGCCCTCGGTGTCTTATATGCCGAAGGGTCCAGACGCTATCTCGAATCCCTCTCAACCTACACCAGACGGAGGATGACACAGGCCTCCCGCGCGCAGGTCGACGACGTGCGCTATGTGCCTGCCGCGCTGGCACTGCATCAGCGTCCCGGCGTTCCCGGAATCCGCAGCACCTTCGGCACCATGACGGAGCTTTTGAACAGTCTGCGCCTGATGTTTTCCCGTCTTTCCGAATACCGCTGCCCAAACGGCCACCCGGTTCCGCCGACACTTGATTTTGCCGCGGAAAAGGAAGTGCGCTGCCCGGTCTGCGGGGAAATCGTCCCCGTTATCGGGGCAGAGGATCTTGCCTTCAACAGCGGAGGGGCCTGCAAACGCTGCGGCGGCACCGGAACGGTCCGGACGGTGGACCGCTCTACCCTGATCCCTGATGAAAACCTGACGATAGACGGCGGCGCCGTGGCCCCCTGGAACAGCCTTATGTGGTCGCTGATGACCGACGTCTGCCGTGCCATGGGCGTACGCACTGACGTACCGTTCAAGGATCTGACCGAGGAAGAAAAAGACATTGTCTATGACGGCCCCATGGTCAAAAAGCATATCTTCTACCGCCCGAAAAGCAAGGAAAGCGTCAGCGCGGGCGAGATGGATTTCACCTACTACAGCGCTACGGCGACCGTCCTGAACGCGTTAAGCAAGGTCAAGGATGAAGCCGGCATGAAGCGCGTGGATAAATTTCTGAAGGAGGATATTTGTCCGGAGTGCGGCGGCACCCGCCTGTCTGAACGTGCTCGTTCGCTGCATCTGCGCGGCGCATCTTTAGATCAGGTCTGCACCTTCACCCTGTCCGAGCTGATCGAATGGGTGCGCGGCGTCCCTGGATCGCTCCCGGAAGCGATGCGTCCCATGGCTGTCAGCATCTGCGAGGCTTTTCAGCATACGGCAAGAAGGCTCGTTGACCTGGGCCTCTCCTACCTTTCGCTTGACCGGGCGGCCTCCACGCTTTCCACCGGCGAGCGGCAGCGCACGCAGCTTGCCCGCGCCGTAAGGAACCGCACAACAGGCGTTCTGTATGTCCTGGACGAACCGTCCATCGGCCTGCATCCCTCCAACCTTGAAGGCCTGACGGGCGTGATGGATGATCTCGTTGCCGACGGAAATACGGTCGTGCTCGTTGACCACGATACCCAGGTCCTCTCTCATGCCGACTACCTGATCGAGCTCGGCCCCGAAGCCGGCGCCGGCGGCGGCAGAATCATTGCAAAGGGAAGTCCCGAGGATCTCTCAAAAGATCCTTCCTCCATGATCGGCCCCTATCTCTTACCGGAAAACAGAGCCCTTCCCCGCCCCACTGTCAGCAGGGATGAGCTCTTTGCGCTTGGCACCATCAGGATGGAGACCGGGCCCATCCATACCGTAAAGCCATTATCAGCCGCATTTCCGAAAGGAAGGCTTTCGGTTGTCACCGGCGTCTCCGGCTCCGGTAAAACAACGATGATCCTGGAAAGCCTGATCCCTGCGCTTGAAGCTTCTGTCTCGGGCAAAAAGCTGCCGCCGCATGTGAGCCGCATTGAAGCAGACGGGATTTCCCACATTAAACTGATCGATGCGACCCCTATCGGCATCAACGTCCGCTCCACTGTAGCCACTTATGCGAACGTCCATGACGAGCTGCGCAAGGTATACGCCAAGACAAAAGAAGCGAAGGCAGCCGGCTGCAAGGCCAGCGATTTCTCCTATAACACAGGAAGTCTTCGCTGCCCCACCTGTGACGGAACAGGGCAGATCAGCCTTGATGTTCAGTTCCTCCCCGATGTCGATATTCCCTGCCCGGACTGCGGCGGTTCCCGCTACCGTAAGGAAGCCCGTGCCTTCCGCAGAGAAAGCGGTATTTCCCTGCCGGAACTGATGACCTTCAGCATTGATGAAGCCCTGCAGGAATGTGCGGACTTAAAGACAGTAAGCAGCCGCCTGCAGGTGCTGCATGACCTAGGCCTCGGTTATCTGACACTCGGTGAAGAAACGCCCGGCCTGTCCGGCGGCGAAGCGCAGCGGCTGAAGCTGGCCAGTGAGATGGGTCGTGGTCAGTCGGATTCTGTCTTTGTTTTTGATGAACCCACGATCGGTCTGCACCCTCTGGATGTGCAGACACTCCTTGCCGTCTTCCGCCATCTGATCAGTCAGGGGGCAACGGTCATTGTGATCGAACATGATCTTGACGTCATTCGAAACGCGGACTATATCGTGGATATGGGCCCCGGCGGCGGCATGGAGGGCGGAAGGATCGTCGCTTCCGGAACGCCGGAGGAGATCAAGCATCATCCGGACAGCCTCACCGGCCGTTATGTATAAAGCCGCTCCCTCATTATTGCATTTTTGTACCTTTTTCGGTATAAATAGTATGGAGGTTTTGATGATGAAGAAATTTACCGCTATTTTACTCAGCCTGATAATCGTGCTTTGTCTGGCAGCCTGCGGCGAAAAAAGCAGCGAACCGGATTCCACCGTCGATGTTGATCTGACCAAATCCGGCGGGACTGTTCTCTTTGCCCAGCTGACTCTTATGCAGGACAATATTTCCGAATATGTTGGAAAAACCATCCGTATGGAAGGCTCTTTCAGTCCGTTTCAGGTATTCAGCAAAGACGGCAGCAGCACGACGCGTTGTTCCTGTATCGTATGGGACAACACAAAATGCTGTACAGCCGGGCTGGACTTTACGATCGAAGGAGCCAGTTATCCTGACGGATATCCCGAAATCGGAAAAACGATCATTGTTGAGGGACTTTTTGAAGCAGATACCCTTTACGGTTTGCCCCGCGGCATGCTGACCGGTGCCAAAATCCTGAAGGTCAAATAATTCTGTCCGCCCGGAGCAGAAAGGAGTCCGTTATGTATCCTTGCTATAATATGGCAACCACAATGAAAAGCTCAAGCTTTGAAAACGATATCGTGCTCGCCGCAAAAGCCGGCTTCAGGCATATCGAGCTTCGTAAGGAAAAGATGCTGGACTATCTCCGCCGCGGACACACGCTCCCGGAGTTAAAGCAGCTTCTGGAAGACAATCAGATTAAGCCGATCTGCATCAACGCGCTCGCCGATATCAGTTTCCATAAAGGGCAGGCGCGCGAAACCGTCAAAGAATTCTGTCATATGCTCTGCTATGCCGGACAGCTTGTCGGATGCCGGGACCTGGAAGTGATTGCCGCCTTCGGCGCGCCTACGGATGACAGAGAGGCGGTCACCGCCGAGACCGCAGGCATTTTGACTGAACTTGCCCCTATCGCAGCGGATTACCATATGCGCCTTGCACTCGAATACATGGCCCTTCCTAAAAACAGTGTGCGGACCTTTGACCATGCGCTGGAAATCATCAGGCGGGTAAACCTGCCGAATGTCGGTCTGCTCGTGGATACCTGGCATCATTTTGCCGGCGGGTCCGCGCCGGAGGAGCTTTTAAGCGCCCGCGATAAGATCTTTACGGTCCATATCGGCGATGCTCCCGACAAAGCACCGCTGACGCTCCGCCGCAATGAATGCATTTGGCCCGGAGACGGCGCTGCACCGATTGCCCAGATGCTGCAGAATCTGCAAAAAGCCGGCTATGACGATATCGTTTCGGTGGAAATCTTTGATCCGCAGGTGCAGGCAATGGAAGCCGAAGACTGCATTTCTCTTGCTTATCAGAGAACTGCCCGGGCACTGTCCGAAGCCGGCGTGCTCCAGGCTGATCCCCTCGGAAATCTCAATTAATTGAACGCTTTCTCGGCGTAAGCCGTATAAAATGTCTTACCGCCTTCTTTCATCAATCGGCCAAGGTACTCCTCGGCCGATTTTTTGTCATGCAGCAAAGCTGCGTTGTCGGCCGCTGCACGGCAGATTTCCAATCGTCTTAAGCTGTACTGTGCACCCGAAAGCAGGCTCCTTAATCGCTTTTGATCTGCAGCCCTGCCTTCGGCAATGCTGATGCGTGCCTTTCTGAGCTCAAGAAGCGGCTTCAGGTTTGCGGCAAGAGCCTGATTGCTGACTAAAGCTATTGCGATGACTTTTTCAAGCTTTTCGGCCTCAGCTTTTGCTTCTTCTATAGCATTTTGCTCCAGAAGGCAGGCAAGGCGCCCGCTGTGATAGAGACCATTAAGAGGCAGCTTTGCCGGTAAATCCAGGTCTTTAATCCCTGCAAAACCTTTTTCCAGTATTTGCAGCGCTTCTTTCGCATCGCCTGCGGCCAGGTATCCGTCAGCTAAATACGATGAGGTAACTGCACGGTCACGGCTGCCCTCTCTCGTCTTCTCCGGGACTTCCCTGTAACATTCGATAAATCTTTCAGGGTCAAGTTCCATATGCAGGATCCCCAATCGTTTCGTGTTTTCAACCGATGCCGTCAGATTGCCGAGCAGCCTGGACAGAATATAGCCGACGGCAATCATCAAAGCAGTTGCTACAATCGGAATGTAGATCGGATAACCATGTTTCAAATCGTGGATCCACAGAAATACGGTGATAAGCAGCGCGGCGGCCCGGACGCCCCACATTGTGTACAGACTCTTTTTAAAGGCATGGATCATTTGTTTTCCCTCCATTTGCTTGATTATATTGTACGGAAGCAAACAGGGCTTGACAAGCTTAAAGCAGTTTAGCTGCACTTTTTTTGTTTATATAACAGCATTTTTCGTCTTTTTATCTATTTTTTTGGTACATGTACCAGCGACACATGGTTCACTTTTTGTTTATTCAAGTTTATAATAAATTTACAAACTACCGGTGCGCGTCATGACAAACCGGAAAGCAGTCAAGAGGCAACTAAAAATGATACGTATAACCGCACTCATGGATAATATGATTGCAGAAAATAAATCACTATTTGCAGAACACGGGCTATCGCTTCTTATTGAAAAGGATACGCATAAGCTGCTGTTTGACTGCGGTCAGGGTGCACACACACTGGCCAATGCCCATCGGCTCGGAAGAGATCTTTCTTCTCTCGATGCCGTCATCCTTTCCCATAACCACTACGATCATGCCGCCGGCTTTCGGGACTACGCGGAGCAGATAGACGGCTGCCGCCTTCTGTATACCGGCCCGCATTTCTTCGAGCCAAAATATGCATTTGACGGTCTGAAATACACCGATCTTTCTTCCGGATTCGATGAGGCATTCCTGAATGCTCACAATATCCGGCACGTGGCCGTCGAAGGCATTCAGGAAATTTTTGATGGGATCTGCCTCGTCTCATCTTTCCCCCGGCGCTGCGATTTCGAAACCATCCCCGGGCGCTTCGTTAAGCTGACCGCTCAAGGCTTTCTCCCGGACGATTTCAGTGACGAAGTCTGCCTTGTTCTGGATCTCGGCGACAGGCTCTGCGTCCTGGTCGGCTGCTCGCATCCGGGCATCCTGAACATGATCCGGAGTATACATGATCGTTTTCAGAAGCCGGTTTCCGCCGTCTTCGGAGGAACGCATCTTGTGGAGGCAGATCCGGAACGCATCGGCAAGACCGTCCGTGAACTGAAAGAAATGGGGCTGCAGATCGCAGGCTTCAGCCATTGTTCCGGATCCTTAGCAGAAGGAACTGCTCATGAAGACAAGGATCTCCAATCCTGCCATCTGGGTGCGGGCGACTGTATTTATCTGTAATCCCGTCAAAGGAAGGATAATAACATGAGACTGGATGACTTGGCTAATGAACTTGTCCGATACACCGCTGAAATAATCGGTGACAGGACCATCAACGTCATGAATACGCAAGGCATCATCATTGCCTCAAGTGATGACAGTCGTATCGGCACTTTTCATCAAGGCGCACTTGATGCTGTTCTGACCGGACAGCCTGTGGCGATTGAACCCGAAGACGTCCCGCACTTTCCCGGAGCCAGAGAAGGTTACAATATGCCGATCCGCATTGACGGTGACATTATCGGTGTCATCGGCATATACGGCAAGCCCTCGGAAATCAAACTGCTTGCGCGTTTGCTTGAGGTTTTTGCCGTCAAGTATCTTCAGCTCGAATCCATGTCCGTACCGATGCTGAAGGAAGCGGAGCTTCGCTCGCGCTTACTGCGGACCATCCTGTATCCGACTGCTTCTTCCGCGGAAAATGCTCGTCTGCTGATGCGTGAGCTGCACTTTGAGATCCGTTTTCCGGCTACACTTGCCGTCATGTCACCCGCTGATGGGAGCATGGATCCTTCCTGGGGCGCCAAGCTTTCCAGAGTCCTCCTGAATAAAGGGATTCTCTCCCCTGACAATGACTTATGGGCTATCGATCCGGATTCCATGATTATTCTGTCGTGCGGAACAGAACTTGCCGATAAGCTCCTTAGGAGTGATCTTCTGCTTCCGAAAGGACCTTACCGCTTAAGCCTCGGGGACCGCTGCAGGGATATGAAGGAAATCCCCCGTGCGTTGAATCAAGCTGTGATCTTAAACAGCATCTCCACCTCCGGTTTTCTGGATATCCGGGATCCGGCCAATCGCTGTCACTACCTGATCCGGGATTATGCTGAACGGGAAGACGACTATTTCTGCAATCTTCTCGGGCATCTGGCACAGGATTATTCACCGGCCGAACTAAAAGTTATGCTGCAAAGCGCCACCGTCTACTATGACGAATCGCACTCGGTCACAAAGGCAGCTGAGCGGCTCTTTGTCCACAAAAATACGCTGCAATACCGACTGAAAAAGCTGGAAAGTGCCCTCTCGATCACAGAATGGCCGGAATTCCGCAAAGAGCTCCTGATTCGGATTCTTATCGAGGCATACCTAAGAAAACAGGGTCTGAAGACCTTGCTATAAACTATTTGAAGAGGAGGTTCTTCAATGCAAACATTTTTCCTTTTTGCGCTGATCATTCTTTCGGTCGTCCTGATGATCCTTGCTATCTCCAAACTGAAGATGCATCCCTTTATCGTCATGACATTGATTGCACTGATCGTGGGTCTTGTCTGGGGTCTTGTCTATCCCGAATCCGGACTGACACCCTCCAAAGTCGTCGAAACGGTGAACAGCGGTTTTGGCGGCATTATGACGAGCATCGGTATCGTCATTCTCTGCGGTACCATTATCGGTACCATCCTGGAAAAAACCGGTGCTGCGCTGACCATGGCCAATGCCATTTTGAAGCTCGTCGGTGAAAAGAACAGTGTCGTCGCCATGGGTGCCATGGGCTACATCACCGGTATCCCGGTATTTTGCGATTCCGGTTTCGTTGTCCTTTCCCCCATCAGCCGTGCACTGGCGCAGCAGTCCAACACTTCCCTGGCCGTTATGGCGACCGCTCTGTCCGGCGGCCTCTACGCGACCCACTGTCTGGTTCCTCCGACTCCCGGTCCTATTGCCATGGCCGGCACCCTCGGCGCCGATCTTGGTCTGACCATTCTGATCGGTCTTCTGTTCTCCATCCCCGGTGTGATCGTTGCAATTATCTGGGCCAAAAAAGTTTCCTCAAAGATCGAGATCCCGGCGAACTCCGAATTCACACTGGATGAACTGAGAGCCAAGTACGGCCAGCTGCCCGGCACGCTCCACAGCTTCTCCCCGATCCTGCTCCCGATCATCCTCATTGCACTTGCTTCCGTTGCTTCCTTCCCGTCCTATCCTTTCGGGCAGGGTACCTTCTACACGATCGTCACCTTTATCGGTAAGCCAGTCGTTGCCCTCCTTGGCGGTGTGTTCCTGGCTATGTCTCTCATTCCGAAGAGCGAGAAGAAAAACACGCTTGACTGGGTTACGAAGGGTGTCACCGATTCAGCGGCAATACTGGCCATTACCGGCGCCGGCGGTGCTTTCGGGGCGATCTTAAAGCTCCTGCCTATTGCTGACTCTGTCGGCGGCCTCGTCAATACCGGCATCGGTGTTTTCATCCCCTTCATCATTGCCTGCATCCTGAAGCTGGCCATGGGTGCCTCCACGGTCGCCATGATCACCACGGCATCCATGATGGCTCCTCTGATGGAATCCATGGGCTTTACCTCGCCGGTTGCCAGAGTTCTTGTGGTCTTAGCCATCGGCGCCGGCTCCATGGTTGCCTCCCATGCCAACGATTCTTACTTCTGGGTTGTTTCACAGTTCTCTGATATGAAGACAGAGGAAGCCTACAAATGCCAGACCGGTATGACCGCTGCCATGGGTATCACCATGATCGTGCTGATTTTCATTGTTTCATTGTTTGTCCACTGATAAAACAGCAGTAATGAAACGCCTATGCGTCCGTGGCATTTCCGCGGACGCATTTTTCAAAAAACCAAAGGAGTATGCCAAATGACCTTAAGACAGGATGCGGATACCATTATCAACGCTGCCCTGAATGCGGCCCAGCCCGATACTGCCGTACGCAAGGCCCTCTCGGAAACCAGATTCGGGGAAGGCAAGCTGGTCCTGATCGCTGCAGGCAAAGCCGCCTGGAAAATGGCTAAGGCCGCCTACGATGAACTCGGCACCAGAATTGACGACGGTGTCGTGATTACGAAATACGATCATGTCATGGGGCCGATCGGATCTTTGAAGCTATTTGAAGCCGGTCATCCGGTGCCAGATGAGAACTCATACAAAGCAACTGAAGCTGCTATTGCTGCCGTCTCCGGTCTCAGCAGCAGGGATACTGTGCTCTTTCTGCTTTCCGGCGGAGGCTCGGCACTCTTTGAAAAGCCCCTGATTCCGGCAGAGGATCTGGACAGACTCACCCATGAGCTTCTGGCCTGCGGTGCCGAAATCACGGAAATGAATACTGTTCGCAAACGCTTTTCTGCCGTTAAAGGTGGAAAATTTGCTATGATTGCTTATCCGGCCAAAGTCTTTTCCGTCATTTTATCCGATATCATCGGCGATCCGCTTGATATGATCGCTTCGGGACCGGCCTACCCGGATTCTTCCACTATGGAGCAGGCTCAGGCAATTGCTGAGCGTTATCATCTGACCTTAAGTGATCAGATGAAAGCACTCCTCAAGGTCGAAACACCGAAAGCACTGCCCAATGTGGAGACGCATGTCACGGGTTCAGTCAGGCAGCTTTGCCTTGTTGCAGAAAACGTCTGCAGATCGCTTGGATATCAGCCGGTTACGCTAACAGCCAGCTTATCCTGTACAGCAAGAGATGCCGGAGAATTCCTGGCAAATATCGCGCAGTACCACAGGGACAGCACGAAATCCCTGGCCTTCATCGCCGGCGGTGAAACCGTTGTCCATCTGACGGGAAAAGGACTCGGCGGACGCAATCAGGAGCTGGCCCTTGCCGCCGCCCCCGGCATTGCAGGCATCGATGGCGCGGCCGTTTTCTCATTCGGCTCTGACGGCACCGACGGCCCGACCGACGCCGCCGGCGGATATACCGACCAAACGACCTGCGAAAGGCTTAAGGAACAAGGTATTGAAGTCTATGATGTCCTTCAGAACAATGATGCCTATCATGCCCTGCAGAAGGTGGACGGGCTGATCATGACCGGTCCAACCGGGACTAATGTCAACGATCTTTCCGTTTTGCTCATCAAACGCTGACAAGTTTTTTACACAATCATGACCACCAGCTAAGCTGGTGGTTTGCTCTGCGGCTATAAGCCTTTGGTACCAGCCGGCTCTAAAGAGCCATTGAAGATCTGCCAACCGCACAATTGCCACGGGCTGGCCCCCTTCGCGGGGGCCTTCTTTTATGCCTTTTCTACCGGCTCACCCGTAAACGGGTCTATATACTC
>DJYD01000009.1 GCA_002449955.1 Lachnospiraceae bacterium UBA6987 | reverse complement strand
CGTCCTGACGCTTGACTTCCCGAAAGAGAAGCCGGTGGCGCTTCCGGAGCATAAAACGATCCAGATCGAAGGATAAAATAACCACCACAGCGCCCTGCCATCCGCGGGGCGCTTTCTATTTCAGAGGGGATGTTTGAAATGAAAGAGAATTTGTTGTAGGAGAGCAGTTGAGAGGAAGCGCGTTGGAAGAAGGTAGAAGTTCAGGACGATAATGGATGTCTTGGAGGCAGGTACTGCTAACCTTTACATTGGTTACATTGATTGCCTGGCAATACTGCTGCGGATGATTCCATTCACCATTTTGGGGAGTCAATATATGAATTCTTAACCATAGCTTGATCCATTTGTCTTCATCATTCCACTGATTATTTTTGATATCGGATCGTTCTAATTCGGTATTTGTTTGATATCCGATACCAAAGTTGGTGTTATAAGAATAATCATAAGATAGAAGTTCGGCTTGAGGTAAATCGTTTTCCGAACGTGAGGATGCAAAGAAAGTTAAGAATAATGACGCTATCATACAAGCTGAAATGATACGAAATTTCATTTTTAATCACCTCCTAAAAGATCGATTACATTTTGAATATTTGGCATGTTGTGATTCATTAGAATCACATCAATCCCAAATTTATTGTCAGCATTGACCTCTTTGTTTTTCTGCACATTACTGTTGCCACTCCTGCTTTCGGCTCCCATTCCTGAATATGTGGATGCAGAATCAAACAAAACAACATGGACCTGATTTACATCTGGATTGTAATTTTTATTAGGGCAATACCGTACTGCGTGTGACCACGAGAGGCAATGGGCGGATCATATTAAAATCAACGACAGAAACTTTGGAAGCGTAGCCTTCCGTTCTGAAAAATGGGCGGCTGCATCGCTGACGATTCCTCAAGGCCATCCCCATGCCGCGCTTTGTCTGACGGTAAAGGAGGGCAACTTGGATATCCTGTCGCTGCATTTTTCCCCAGAATTGAATGAATGAAATACTTCCTTGCAATCGATATCGGCGCGTCCTCCGGACGGCACGTTGTGGGCTGGCGGGAGGACGGCGAGGTGTTCGGCATTCTTGGAATGCTTTTCAGCGTCCCTGTCTGCGCCGTGCTGTACAGCCTCTATCTGGAGTTCATGAAAAATCGGACGCGACATGACACTCCTCTGAAATGAAGTCAGGTAAAACGAAGATACTGCAAACTGAAAGCTCAGCATAGAAATGCTTCAGCTTTTTTTCGGTTCGTTCGATGCAGCGCCTGAGGCTGCTTCACTATTCTGCTGATTCAGCCGCTTTTCCAGCGCCGACTGCTTGGCCAGAATGGCGTTGACCTTGTCGTAGAGATCCTCGATCATGATCTCGGTTTTCAGGTTGACCTTGTAGTCGTTCTCGGCGCGGCGGCGATCCTTTTCCTCCTGTCGATTCTGGCTCATCATGATCAGCGGCGCCTGAATAGCCGCGATGCAGGACAGCACAAGGTTCAGCAAGATGAACGGATACGGATCGAAAGCGCGGGTTGCCAGCACCGTGTTGATGACCATCCACAGCACCAGCCCGCCGGTGAACGAGAAGATGAACGCCCAGCTGCCGGCAAACTTGGCGATCGCGTCTGCCGCCCGCTGGCCGAGGGTGTACTTTGCCTTTTCCTCAGCCGGATTGACGGATACGCGGCTGTCCGCCAGCAGCGCTAGCACCTCTTCGTCCGTCATATCCTTCTGAACATCCCGAAGCACTTCCTTGAGCAGCTTTCGATTTTCCTTCATATTTTTCGTCCTTTACAGTTTATTCCGCGTCTGCGGTCAGATCAGGCCGGGGCATCGCGTCCGTGCGACCGGTTACCTCAAGATAAAAAGCGGCCTCGGCGGCGTTCTGATAGGGTGCGAGCCAAAGATACCCAATGCCCAGCGTCAGCACGCACAGCAGGCTCCAGCCAATGAAGCTCAGCTGCAGGCAGAACAGCCGCCCCTTGTTGCCGTCCATCAGCTCCTTGGAGCGGGCAATGGCCTCCATCACGTCCATATCCGGGTTCTCAGCCATTAGATAGGGCGCAAGCGCATAGCGATAGCTTGCGATAATACCCGGAACAATGAACAAAAGCGACCATAGAAAGGTCAGCAGCGTGGTCATGAAACGCAGGCCAAACGCCCGTCCCCAAATACTGAAGCGGGAAAACAGCGTGGCGAAGGCGGGCGGGTTTTCATGCGTGAGCAGGTCGAGGTTGTAGCGCTTCAGTCCCAGCTCGATTGCGCCGCCGATCAGCAGCTGAATTACCGCCAGCACTGTGATGACCGGCACAATTATGGTCAGCGCGCGGGTAATTGCCGGCGTATTCAGAAAGGTGCGCGACATGCTGAAGCCTGGTTCCTCAATATAGACGCTGTAGTATTCGCCGGGATCCTGATAACTGTGGGTTATGCGCCCTCCGGAGGCACTGCCGGATGCGAAATCTACCCCGCTGCCCAGCAGCGCGGCCAGCAGCGTTACGCCGATCGTCAGCGTCCAGAAGCCGCGGAGCGCCTTGCGGGCAATGGAGCGGAAATGGCCTGACAGATACATCGAAATCATCCTTCCATGCTCTTTGTGTGTGAAACACTTTCAATATACCGGATTGATTTTATTATATCAGCCCGTCGTTATCTTTTCAAGCAAACCGGCGACTAACGGCGCGTTATCCACGGAGAAGCTTTTTACCGATGACTGCAATGCCTGCCAGCATTTCCACAATGGATAGCCCCATCAGGAGCCCGGATACGAAGTCCTGCACCTCGGAGCCGCCGGTGGTCGCGGAAAGCGCGCTGCAGGCGATTCCAAGCACGATCAGTATCAGGCCGTAGAGAACGCCCTTCTGCTTTTCCAGCTCCTGCGTGCGCCGCAGCAGATCGAGCATCTGCGTGTCGTCATAGACCCGCACGCTGTCCTCTGCCGCATCCTCGCCGTCCATCAGCTCGGGAAGCGTTATGGACAGCGCCTGACAGAGCGCCTCGATCACGCTGTAATCCGGCATACACTTGCCGTTTTCCCATTTGGAGATGGTCTTCCTTAGCACGAGTGTATGGCTGTTGTAGAAGGGCCATAGCAAACCACGGCAACGGGAAATGCACCCTGCTTTCCCAAAATGCACCCTGTTATTCAGAAATGCACCCGACTCTCGGGAAAATGCACCCTGAAAAACGGAAAATGCACCCTGTTTTTCTTTAGGGTGCATTTTTCTATCAAAATATGAGTACTAAGCCATAAAAGTACTCTGATTTTAATAGAATCAGAGTACTTTTCTTTTTCTCAAAAACCCCAGTAAAATCAAGCTTTTCAGCGTTTTAAGGCCGATCTCGGAAGCTCCCGGGACCGGCCTTTTTTGCGTTTATGCAGTTTTCAGAAGGCCTTGGTAAAAAATGGGCTCGTTGGATTATTCCTTGGGTTCGTTGGATTTATGGGTAAGTTCGTTGGAATATTGAGAGGTTCGTTGGTTTTTAGGGCAATTCGTTGGAATATTGAGAGGTTCGTTGGATTATCGTTTATTCGGGCACGCCACGGAAAGAAATCCTCGCAAGCATTGGAATCCTGATCCGTGGACAGATAGAATTGCGAGGATTCAATGAATCTCACTCAGCTTATATCCGTTTTTATCGGCGTTCTTTCCTTTTTCGCCTGACTGTACGAGCTGACCGCTCTTCTTGTCATACCAGTAAAAGCCCGTCCAGGCCCAGGAAAAAGCGGTGAGGACAAGGGTGATCTTCACGCAATCGTAGGAGCGTCCATCCACCGTTACGGTTTCCTCTCCGGCTTTTTCGGCAGCAAACTCACCGAGCCCCATGGCGCCGCGATTGTTGCCGGTGCCGATCGAATAGAACACGATCTGCTTTTCTTCCGAGGCGATGAACGCAGGCATCGCCATTTCCATCATCTGGTACCACAGGCCGTCCCCGATTTTAAACGTCTTATCCTGCACTTTTCCTTTGAAGGTTCCGGAGAGCTTGATATAGTCACCGTCTTTTCGCGCCAGGAGTTCGGTCTGGTCGGAGGGTCTGCTGTAATGCCAGTCAGTGCAGGAAAGGTTACCGGCAACATGAAAGGTCTCTTCTGACCATGGGGCGTCATCTCTCAACAGGGTTTGTGTGATCTCCGCCCTGTCCGCATAACCGGAAACATCAACACAGCGGATCTCCGTACTGTCAGATCTCCGATACCGCATCCCCGACACATCATCTGGGTAAGAATACTCCGGTATGGCATACGAGGAGATTGCCTTTTGCGAGAAGACGATCCTGCCCTTTAGGAACACCTTATCGATGAACTGGATGTTGGAGATATTCTCTCCCGGATCCTTCTCCAGAAGAATAAGGTCGGCGTCCATGCCATCTCTCACCAGCCCCTTGCGATCCGCGAGGCCAAGATGCTCGGCGCTGTTTCTGGTTGCGAGGACGATGGCCTGCATGGGGCTCAGCCCGGCTTCCACATAATAGGCCAGCTCCCTGTGCTCAATCGCTCCGGTCATGTTCTCCAGCATGTTGTCCGTGCCCATGGCGATCGGGATGCCGGCGTCGTACAGCACTTTGAGATTGTGCAGGCTGTGAGCCAGTCGGGAAGGATCCTTTTCGTAGGTCATGGCGTTGACGGTGGGAACGAACCGGGTTCCCGACTGCTTCCAGAGGGCGATGATCGGATCGTCCGGCTCGATATCCCTGTCAAGAATACCGTGTTCGATACCGTAGATCCCGGCCTCAAGCAATTCCTTCACGTCATCGTAATAGAAAGCATGGGCCGTTGCGAGAAGACCGTTTTCCTTGCCCTCGCGGATGATCTGCTGCATCAGCGCCTTATCGATTTTCCGGATCGTCTGCTTCTCGTCGAAATACCAGTAGTCTCCGCCCTGATAGGTGAATTTCAAAAAGTCAACGCCCGCCTGCTTCAGCTCCCGGATCCCTGTGCTTACCTGCTCGGGGGTGGATACCTCAATGGCCATCTCCGCCCTTGCCCAGGGGCTGTTGGAACCAAGGGTGCTGGCGGGGTGCCCGCCGGGAGCTGTAAAGTTCGGGCCGACAAGCAGCAGCTCAGGCCCGGTTATCTCGCCTGATTTCAGCTTATCACGCAGCTTGTAGATAAAATGCTTCGGAGCATCCAGGTCCTTGATCGTCGTTATGCCGTAGGGCAGAACGCCTTCACTGAATATTTGCGGTATCCTGTCGCGCAGAAATACATCGCTCTCCGCTTCACTGTGGCAGTTGAAACCGCCTTGGATATGAACGTGAGCGTCGATCAGCCCGGGCATAAGCGTATATCCGCTGCCGTCAATAACGGACACAGCGGAGTCTTTAACGGGTTCACTGCTGATTTTTTGAATGATCTCATCTTTTACAAGAACATTCTGATGAAACAGTTCGCTGCCATCGCCGACAATGACATGGACATCCCGGATCAGATATCCCGCAGTCTTTTTCTTCTTCGGGCGGAGCAGGTATTTGACCAGAACAAACAGCACGAGGACTGTTCCGAGCAACATCTGGATCCATCCGATCAGCGGAATTCCGAATAATACAGGCATAGCTAAATCCTCCCGCTTCCGATTTATCCGAAAATCTTTCTGAAGTATTCGTCAAAGGACCCCTTTGGGGGAATCGCCATGCCCTGTTTGGCATCGGCAAGGATAAGAAGATGATCTCCGGGGTGGATATCAAAGACGCCCCGGGCTTCTTTCGGGATCACGATCTGTCCCTTCGTTCCGACCGTGACCGTCCATGCATATTTTCCTTCAGGCTTCTCCATGTGGCTCATGCTCCTTTCTCTGTGACATACAAATCATACATTTCATACGAAACCTTGTCAAGAGTTTTTGATAGAAAAGCAAACCAGGCCGATCTCGGATGCTCCGGGACCGGCCTTTTTTGCTTTTATACGGTTTTTTGCTGCCCTTGGCAGAATCCAAGCTCGTTGGAATATTGGGTAGGTTCGTTGGATTTATGGGTAGAGTTGTGAAGGCACATATTTGAGAAGGATAGACCTATCGTTCACTTTGAACCCCCCTTTGCAGGTGAACCCCCCTTGGACCCGGTTGAACCCCCCTAAAGGGCTGGTGCCCCCCTCCGGGAAATTCTATCAAAACGGAGCACCTTTTCCAAAGAATCTAATCATAATTCAACCTCCAAATCCCAAGTCGTCGAGATGGAGTATAGCACAGAATCTGCTTTTTCGGAAGACTCTTTATAGCCGCCCTTCTCTGTAAACAAAAACTACAACGCCTTCACTTGTCCTAATAGTTCCTGATCCATATTCATAACCTCATTAATATAAATTCATAATGTCATCGACAGGACACCGGCACAATATGATTTACTCGCAAAAGCGAGTGTGGGAAAAGCGTTCCTTAATTCATCCACGACGAAATAGATTTCATCGTCATCCCATGCGTCCCCTGAGTCCTTCCGGCACTGCTCCAACTCCGCACGGGTTTCAAAGGCCACGTCGCCGATCAAAATCTGTCCGCCGGGGTTCAGATGATACTGCAAAACGCGCAGGAAGGAGACCTTCTGTTCATCGGTTAGATGATGCAGGGAGTAGGTTGCAACGATAAAATCATAGTTCTGCGCCAAGAGCGGCTCCACCAATCCATGAGTGAAATCGCCCTGGTACAGATGTGCGTTGGGCATCTTTTGGGAAGCCAGCTCAATCATTCGCGCTGAAAAGTCCTGACCGTAGATCGGGCATCCATTTTCGTACAGCTTCGTTGTAAGCGTTCCGGTGCCGAACCCAATATCCAGAACAACAGCATTTGGCTTCTCCATGATGGTTTTATAGATGGTTCCCAACACATCTTTATATCCGGCGAAAGGATAGGCGTTTTCTTCGTCAGATACGCCTACAGATTTATCGTATCCATCTGCCCACAGGTTGAATCCTTTATTATCAAGCATTGATATCCTCCAAATTGCGGTGTTCGTTTTGCTTACTCAGAAAGTGCCTCCGCAGCAGTCCGTACCATTTCGGCATACTCGGTTTTAACATCTTCGGGAGACTTAATTGAAACTCTTCCTCCAAACCCAAATATCCAGCTATAAAAGACGCTACCAACAGAGGTTTCGATTACGGCGCGGAAGGATTTCATATCATTGGCCAGCACATGAACATCTTTACCAAACTTATCTATGATCGCATCCATGACATCGTTGCTGCACACCAATTCGATCTGCTTTCTCTGACCGTTATACATCCGGAACATTGAGTTCAGGTAGACATTCAGGTCAAAGTTCTTCGGAGGCTGCAAAGCGTCTTCTTCGAGGATCTTAGGGCATCTGACAATACGATCTACACGGAAACTGCCGATTCCTTTGTGCTTTTCAGAGTAGCCCACCACATAATAGTAATCGCCATTCCAGATCAGCTTATAAGGGCTGAATATATAGGTGTAACCGTCGTATTTCAGCTTCTGCTCCTTCCGGACATTGTAGGTGAAATACTGGAACGACACCTTCTTGTTGGCATTGATCGCGTCGTTCAACGCCTCCATGATGTAGTAGATCTTCTCGTTGTCTGCTTTGATGCGATTCTCCACATCAACATTGCGAACGAGCTTTTCCGTATTATGCTGGCTTGTGAGAGAACCAAGCTTTTCAACCAGCGCGGCGCTTTTCTCCTTCGGTATGAATCTTGCAGACTCCACAGCGTCAATCAAGGTCTTGAGCTCCGGCAGATCAAATCTCCGGCCAATGAGAGAGAAACGCTTTTGCGTCGAAGGGACAACCTCAATTTCAACTCCGAGCTCCTGGAGTGCTTTTATGTCATCACCCACGGTTCCGCGAGAGGTGGAAATACCATAGTCTTTTTCGAGTTGCTCCATGATCTGAGCTATCGTCAGATAATGATCCTCGTCTGTCTGCTCATAGAGCATCTTAGCCACATAGAAAGGGCGAAGTTTTGCTTTTATATCCATGAGCTTACCTCTCAGCTTGCGTACTTCTTGAAGTTCTCAGCCTGTTCCAGAACCTCTTTGTACACATCGTCTATTGTGAGCGCAATATGCTCCGGGTTCTTCGCTTCCAGCCGTTCAAAGAGCTCGTCAAGGACCGAAAGATAGTCCTCGTTGTTCTCTTTCACGTCGCCAGCTCTGATCATTTCCATCACCATCGGGAAGTTCTGTTCATCGGGTGGAGCCTCGTAGTGAAGGTAACAAACGAGAGCCTTCAAGAGCATAGCCGCAGTCTGATCCCAGAAGGGGTCCTGCGTTTGGCTGCCCTTTGGCGTTGTGTTCTTAAACAGGTTGGTTGTGAGACGCTGAATATCGTCGTCGCTTTGCAGATAAACAAAGGGGTTGTAGCAGTGGCTCTTTTCCATATTAAGCTGAATCTGTACGGACAGATTCGTTGCTTGTTAAGACAATGCCACTGATCCCATGGTTTAGATTACTTCGGCACTTCTAAGATAAGAAATGCCCTTCTTGGAATACTGGAAAGTAACCCTTACGCGGGTATTAAAAGGAATATCCGCGAGACCCTTGTAGTTGGAGTCCTGCCACGCGGAAGTGATGATCTTTCTCCCATCATCAAAGTCCAGATAAACCAAGAGCTTACTGTTCTTGTCCCAGCGTTTGCAGACCATCTCGGCCTCAAAAGTCCCTTCAAAATCGGGGAAATTGTAGTCTCGACCGTCAAAGCCGGAGTCCAAAAACTCCTGCCAGGACAAAGCTCTCTTTTCATTTGTCATTTCTTTTCACCTCTTCTCATGTTGGCTCCGATTCGGAGCCATGCTTTGTTTTTGATAGCAGGAAGTGGCTCCGATCCGGAGCCACTAAAAGCTTTCAAGGAAATCCATTATGCTGTTTCCGTTTCGATTGTCTCTGGATCAGTTTTTACTGGCTCAAAGGAGAATGCTTTCAAAGATTTCTCCATCTCTTCAGAAACCACTTTCCGGAGAAGTCTCTCCGCATCTGACAGCTCACAGGCTTTATTGATCGTCTCGATGATTTCCTTGCTTACAACATGATCTGATTTTCGATGCAGATATCTCCACGCCTTCAGATCGTTGGGATCATCGAGGTTGAACCGGATACTGAATCGTTTGAGGTTCATCTGGAACTACCTCGGCGCATATTCAGTTCTGCCAGGTACTCATAGCCTTTTGCCGTGGCGCAGATATCGTCGTTGATCGTGACACGTTCCTTATCGAAGGTGCCGAAGTTTCGGATCAGGCAGCTTCCACCGCCGAGAACATAGAGCCTCATCAACTCAGGGTTGTACTCATGCTCACGGAGTCTTTGGAAGATCCCCTCCACATACTCTGTGGCTGTATCAGTGATTGTTTTCAGATACTTCTCATTGATGTCCGCTGTCCCGAACCGGAACACCCGGTTGATGATCGCGTCATCGACGGTAGTATGATGAACCCTCATCACGTTCTCTCGCGCAGCCAACAGGCATTGGTGCGTTCCGAACTTCTCTGTGAACATATTGCCAGGAACCGGCTTCTTGTCGTTGATGAACATGATATTCATTGTGCCGTTGCCGATATCGCAGAGCATATTCACACCCTTGAAATCGGAGAGCCTGTCAGCCACGGCAGCAAAGCCCTGCGGGAACACATCGACGCCTACCACCTCAATAGAGTAATTGGTATTGCGAAACGAGAACTCAACTGACTGGTTCTGCAGGAGGTAGTTCTTGAAGTCATCCCGCTGGCCGCTTACCCATGTCAGGGGAAGCCCTGCGGCGATTCTGATCCTGCCGGAGGTAAGCTTTTTGATGTTCATCTCCCTTGCAATCGCGGCAAGTGCCAGGACATAGTAGTCACTGTCCCTTGTCTTGTCTGCAAGGAAGTCCTTATGGCCTTCTCCGATCAGGTAGAAGCGATTCCCATACACCAGCATGTTATCCTTGAAGACCGGCTCGGCGTCGTAGGCTGCAACACTTGCCGGGAAGCAGCAGTTTGCAGTCTTGATATTGCCGTAGCCACTGTCAATCCCGATGATAAAGGTATCGTCGATGATTCTCATGCCCTCACCTCCATCACCTCGAAAGATCCGGCTCCGGTTTATAGGGAACAGACATCAGCGTTCCATTCATGCGAATGAGCCTCTCCGGGTTTTCAAACTGCTTCATAAAACGGTCGATCTGCTCCTGATTCAGGGACCCGTAGTTGGGGCCGCTGCAATCGCAGATGAAGAAGGGACCGAAAATGACGTCGATCATTTCCTTCTCGTCGCTCTTCATATAGCACCTCTCAATCTTCCAGCCGTCCTTGCCGCCCTTTTCGCTCTGCATATAGCCCTCGGCTCATCAGTTTGATTAAGGTACTTGATGACCTGTTTATTTAATTATCAAAGATCATGAAACGGCACCTCTGTGAGTTTTTGAAGAGCCCCTTCACTAAGTAAGGAATTAGAGGGGGTGTTTTTATGGGTGTCCTTCAAAAAATTTTTTCGGACAAAACAAAAAAGCCCTTGCGAAATCTTAAGTGATTCCGCAAGGGCTACAGGATGGTTTTATTCGGTTTTCTTTACTTCACGTTGTGACAAAGCGTTTCAAATGAAAGAGATAGGCAGGATAAACGCCGATATTGTTACCCTAAAAATGCCTAAAAGTTGTCCCCGTGGTTGTCCCCGAAGTTGTCCCATAAAGACGAAAAAAGGGGAGTTGTCCCCGAGTTGTCCCCGGTAAAAACGATTTGGTTGGGTCAGGTTGAGCCAGAACAGGACAAAAAGAAAAACCCCGGAAAACCGCATGGTTCCGGGGTTTTTGGGCATTTTGAAGTCTCGGTCAGCGCTTGCTGAACTGAGGAGCGCGACGGGCCGCTTTGAGGCCGTACTTCTTACGCTCTTTCATTCTCGGGTCGCGGGTCAGCAGACCGGCGGCCTTGAGGGCGGCGCGGTTGTTCTCGTCGACGACGAGCAACGCGCGGGCGATGCCGTGGCGGATGGCGCCGGCCTGGCCGGTGAAGCCGCCGCCGCGAACGATCACGTTCACGTCGTATTTGTCAAGGGTCTCGGTCGTAGCCAGGGGCTGACGGACAATGACCTTCAGGGTCTCAAGACCGAAATAGTCGTCCAGATCTCTCTTGTTGACGGTGATCTTGCCGGTGCCGGGGGTCAGGTAAGCGCGGGCAATCGATTTTTTGCGTCTGCCGGTTCCATAATACTGTGTCATAACTGCGCCTCCTTAAAACTTCAGCTCTTCAGGCTTCTGGGCCTGGTGAGGATGATCAGGGCCGGCATAGACGAACAGCTTTTCAGCCATTGCCTTGCCGAGAGCGCCCTTCGGGAGCATGCCCTTCACGGCATGTTCGATGACGTTGACGGGCTTGTTGGCCAGCATTTCGCGAAGAGAGGTTTCCTTCAGGCTGCCGACGTAGGCGGAGTGACGGACATATTTCTTCTGATCCAGCTTCTTGCCGGTGACGGTGATCTTTTCAGCGTTGACCACGATGACGTAGTCGCCGGTATCGATATGAGGGGTAAACGTAGGCTTATTCTTGCCACGGAGCACCTTGGCGACTTCTGCTGCCAGGCGGCCGAGGGTCTTGCCTTCTGCATCAACCACGTACCACTTTCTTTCCACAGTGGCGGGGTTGGCCATGAATGTGTTCATGGTGAGCCTCCTATAAATAATGAATATTCTGTGTGTTGAGCGTGTCCAAAGAGGCGTCACCGGGGCATGGTATATCCGTCCTTTTTGCCGCGCCTGATTATTATACGCAAGGGAAAGAGGCTTGTCAACGCCTTTTTGCCCTGATTTTGAGGGATTATCGGCCTTTTTCGGGGAAAACGCGCGATTTTCTTCTCCTTTTCTTTCTTTTTCAGCGGCGCTCCCTTGACAAATGTCCGGGAAAAGCGGATAATTCGAAACGATCACCGAAAGAGGGGAGAAGATATGTTAGACATCAAGTTCGTCCGGGAGAATCCGGAGATCGTCAAGCAGAACATTCGCAATAAATTTCAGGATGCCAAGCTTCCGCTTGTGGATGAAGCCATCGCGCTCGACAAAGAGAACCGCACCATCAAGCAGGAGGTGGAAGACCTTCGCGCGACCCGCAACCGCCTGTCCAAGGAGATCGGCAAGCTGATGGGCCAGGGCAAGCGTGACGAGGCGAATGCCGTGAAGGAAGAGGTCGCTGCCGACGCCGCCCGCATCGAGAGTCTCAGCGCCCGCGAGAAGGAAGTGGAAGAGGAACTGCACAAGGTCATGCTGCAGATCCCGAATATCATCGATCCGTCCGTGCCGATCGGCAAGGACGACAGCGAGAACGTGGAAGTGCAGCGCTTCGGCGAGCCGAACGTGCCGGACTTCCCGATCCCTTACCACACCGAGATCATGGAACGCTTTAACGGCATCGATATGGAAGCCGCGGGGCGCGTCTCCGGAAGCGGATTCTACTACCTGATGGGCGATATTGCAAGATTGCATGAAGCCGTTCTTGCCTATGCCCGCGATTTCATGATCGACAAGGGCTTTATTTTCTGTGTGCCGCCGTTCATGATCCACGGCAACGTGGTCGAGGGCGTCATGAGCCAGACCGATATGGACGCCATGATGTACAAGATCGAAGGCGAGGACCTGTACCTGATCGGCACCTCCGAGCATTCCATGATCGGCAAGTTCATCGACCAGATCCTGCCGGAAGCCTCTCTTCCGCAGACCCTGACCTCCTACAGCCCCTGCTTCCGTAAGGAAAAGGGTTCGCACGGCATCGAGGAGCGCGGCGTCTACCGCATCCACCAGTTCGAAAAGCAGGAGATGATCGTGGTCTGCAAGCCCGAGGATTCCATGAAGTGGTACGAGCAGATGTGGAAATGGAGCGTGGAGCTCTTCCGCTCGCTCGACATCCCGGTCCGTCAGCTGGAATGCTGCTCCGGCGACCTTGCCGATCTGAAGGTGAAGTCCTGCGATATCGAAGCCTGGAGCCCTCGTCAGAAGAAGTACTTTGAGGTCTGCTCCTGCTCGAACCTGGGCGACGCCCAGGCCCGCCGCCTGAAGATCCGCGTGAAAGGCGAAGACGGAAGGACCTACCTGCCGCATACGTTAAACAACACGGTGGTCGCGCCGCCGCGCATGCTCATCGCATTCCTGGAAAACAACCTCCGCGAGGACGGAAGCGTCCGCATCCCCGAGGTCCTGCGCCCTTACATGGGCGGAAAAGAAGAACTGAGATAACGGCTGGCACCGGTCTCAAAACTGCCTCCGAAACAGAGAAACTGTCTGCTTTGGAGGCTTTTTTTAAGAAACAAGGAGAAATAAATGAAATTCGATGCTTTCCGTTACCGTTATCCTTCCCGCAGGGGACTCGTCTACGGGACCCGCGGCATGGTGGCGACCTCGCAGCCTCTGGCGGCGCAGGTGGGGCTTGACGCGCTGAAAAAGGGCGGAAACGCCATTGACGCGGCGGTCGCGGCTGCGGCCTGCATGCCGGTGGTCGAGCCGACGACGAACGGCCTCGGCTCCGATATGTTTGCCCTGGTCTGGACAAAGGGCAAGCTCTACGGGCTGAACGCGAGCGGCATCTCACCCGAAGGCCTGACGGCGGAGATGGTGCGCGCCATGGGACACGACAAGGTGCCGCAGCGCGGCTGGGTGCCGGTCATGGTATCCGGTGCGGTGGCCGGCTGGGCAGAGCTGTCGAGGCGCTTCGGAAAGCTGCCGTTCGAGGAACTTCTGGAGCCGGCGGCGCAGTATGCGGAGCAGGGCTTTGCGGTGACGCCGGTGATCGCGGATCTCTGGCAGCGCGGATTTGACCTGTTTGCAAACAGGGAGGGAGAGGAGTTCCGTCCCTGGGCGGAGACCTTTGCTCCGAAGGGACACGCACCGAGACCCGGCGAGATCTGGAGCTGCCCGGACATGGCAAGGACGATCAGGCGGATCGCCGAAACGAAGGGCGAGGCCTTCTACAAGGGCGAGCTTGCCGATGCGATCGACGCCTTTGCGCGCAGGACCGGCGGCTATATCCGCAAGAGCGATATGGAAGACTATGCTCCCGCGTGGGTGGAACCGATGAAGGTGAACTACCGCGGAACCGACGTGTGGGAGATGCCGCCGAACGGCGACGGCCTGGTGGTGCTTGCGGCGCTTGCGGTGCTGAATAATATCGAATTAGACAATGAACATCCGGATTCCGAGGAAAATTTTCATAAGATCATCGAAGCAATGAAGCTTGGATATGAGGATGGCCTGAAATATATCTCGGATCCGCGCACCATGCGGGTCCCTCCGGAAGCGATCATCGCGCCGGAATATGCAAAGAAACGTGCCGCGCTGATCGGTGAAGAGGCCATCCTGCCGGCGCCGGGCGATCCGCTTGCCGGGGCCACCATCTATCTCTGTACCGCCGATGCGGAGGGCAATATGGTCTCGCTCATCCAGAGCAACTTCAACGGCTTCGGCTCCGGGATCGTGGTGCCGGGAACGGGTATCTCGCTGCAGAACAGGGGCTTCGGCTTCTCGCTGGATCCGGAAAGCCCGAACGTTCTCGCACCGAGGAAGAAGTCCTTCCACACGATCATCCCCGGCTTCCTGTCGAAGGACGGAGAGGCGATCGGGCCGTTCGGCGTGATGGGCGCCTTCATGCAGCCGCAGGGCCAGCTCCAGGTCGCAAGTAACCTGATCGATTTCGGCATGAACCCGCAGGAAGCGCTTGACAGGCCCCGCTGGGAATGGATCCGGGGCAAAAAGATCGTGCTCGAAGAGAGCTTTCCCGAGGAGATCGCGGAGGCCCTCCGGGCAAGAGGCCATGAAGTCGGCCGCGAGCCGGACACCTCGGTCTTCGGCCGCGGACAGATCATTCTGCGGGATGAAAACGGCGTGCTCGTGGGCGCGACCGAACCGCGGGCAGACGGCACCGTGGCGGTCTGGTAAGAAAAGACGAAACAATATAAAGGAAGCGGCTTGTCCCGTAAGGCAGGGGCAGGCCGCTTCTTTTGGTATTCGGAAACCGAACTCTATTTAGTTTCTCAGGCTGTGGATCGGCGCCGGGATGCGTCCGCCGCGCCGGATAAAGGCTTCGGAGGAAGCCGGGTTCACGGCCATGACAGGGGCGTCGCCGAAGAGCCCGCCGATGTGCACGGTATCGCCTACGGTCTTTCCGGGGGCCGGGATCAGACGGCAGGCGGTCGTCTTGTTGTTGATCATGCCGATCGCCGCTTCGTCGGCGATGATCGCCGAGATCGTTTCCGCAGAGGTATCGCCGGGGACGGCGATCATATCCAGACCGACGGAGCAGACGCAGGTCATCGCTTCCAGCTTTTCCAGGGTCAGGCAGCCGCTTTCCGCTGCAGCGATCATGCCCTCGTCCTCAGACACCGGGATGAAGGCGCCGGACAGTCCGCCGACGTGCGAGGAAGCCATGACACCGCCTTTCTTCACGGCATCGTTCAGCAGGGCGAGCGCCGCCGTGGTCCCGTGGGTGCCGCAGCATTCAAGGCCCATGGCCTCCAGGATGCGGGCGACGGAATCGCCGACGGCCGGGGTGGGCGCGAGGGAAAGATCAACGATCCCGAAGGGAACGTCAAGGCGTCTTGAGGCTTCCTGCGCGACCAGCTGGCCCATACGCGTGACCTTGAAGGCCGTCCGCTTGATGGTCTCGGCCACCACATCGAAACGCTGCCCTATGCATTCCTCGAGCGCGTGGTGGATCACGCCGGGGCCGGAGACCCCCACGTTGATGACGCACTCGGGCTCGCCGGGGCCGTGGAAGGCGCCGGCCATGAAGGGATTGTCCTCGACGGCGTTGCAGAAGATGACGAGCTTCGAGCAGCCGAGGCCGTCGCGGTCCGCCGTGAGCTCTGCGGTCTTTTTGACGATCCGCCCCGACTCGGCGACGGCGTCCATGTTGATGCCGGCCTTGGTGGAACCCACGTTGATGCTCGCGCACACGCGCTCGGTCACCGCAAGCGCCTCGGGAACGGAGCGCATGAGGATCTCATCCGACCTTGCCGAACCCTTCTGCACAAGCGCAGAAAAGCCGCCGATAAAGTTGACGCCGACCTCTGCTGCGGCGCGGTCGAGCGCCTGCGCGATCGGAACATAGGTATCGGTTTTACACGCGGCAGCCGCAAGCGCAATGGGCGTGACGGAAATGCGGCGGTTCACGATGGGGATGCCGAATTCCTTTTCGATCTGCGTGCCGGTCTCCACGAGGCGGGCCGCTCTTTTGCAGATCTTATCGTAGATCCTGCGGCAGCAGACGGAAAGATCCGGGTCGGCGCAGTCGAGCAGGCTCAAGCCCATGGTGATGGTCCTGACGTCCAAATGCTGCTGATCGATCATCTGGATCGTCTGCAGGATATCGTTGCTGTTCAGAAGATAGCTCATGGACGGTCCTCACGTCAGACGCGGTGCATGGCGTCGAAGATATCCTGCCGCTGGATGTGAATGGAGAGCCCTAATTCTTCTCCGCGTTCGGCAAGGTACTGGGAAAGCTCGTCAAAGGAGAGCGGGCAGTCCTTCAGATCGACGAGCATGATCATGGCAAAGTATTCCTGCATCAGCGTCTGGCTGATATCCAGAACGTTGATGTCCTTTTCGGCGAGCAGGCCGGTCACATATGCGATAATGCCCTTGCGGTCGCGGGCAAATACGGAAACGATAGCTTTCATGTAAGGCTCCTTACGCAGGCGTTAGCTCTGCCGTTCCTGCAGCAGCTTGGCGAGCTCGCGCTCATGGCGGTTGTTGGAGGCGATCAGTACGGCAAGCTCATCCGTTCCCGACGGCAGTCCCTTGAAGCTGATGCAGCAGTCGAAATCGAAGCCTTCGGCGTGGTAATGCGTATTGTCGAAGTCGATGGAGGCGTAGACCCTGCCGTCACGGGCGATGTTCGCCGAGCCAGCCTTCGTATACGGACGGGTAAAGCTTCCGGCGTTGTTTGAAGTGGTGTAGCGAGCAGCTGTCTGTGCCGCACGCGCGGTCCGGGATGCGGCGCGGGTGGGCTGCGAAGCTGCTGCAGAGCTGCTTCCCCCCTTGGCCTCCGTATTTTTGGCCGCCAGCTGTCTGACGACGACAACAATGATGAAAATCACAATAACAATAAAATCCATCAGAACCCCTTTCTGCTGCTGAAACAGCGGCTATTTCCTGCGGAAAATGGCGATCCCGTAGGCGGGAAGCGGGTAGGCAATCGAGTGATCATGATTGTCAGCAGGGATGTTTTCGGCGGTGTAGACCGGACGGTCTTTTCCGTGGATCAGACCGTGCGTCTCATCCAGAACCAGTTCGTAGTGGCCGCCGGCGGGTAAGCCGAGCCTGTAGTCGTCCCGGGCTACCGGTGTGAAATTGACGGTGAATACCAGCGGATGCCTGCGGTCGTGTCCGAAGCGGGCAAAGCTGAAGATGCTTCTGTCCCTGTCATCCACGCCCATCCATTCGAAGCCGGCAAAGCCCCGGTCTTCCTGCCAGAGAGAAGGATTGCGCCTGTAGAGATGCAGCAGATCGCGGAAGAATTTCTTCAGATCACTGTTGCGCTCATCCTGCAGCATGAACCAGTCGAGCTCACGGTCTTCGCACCACTCACGGCGCTGGCCGAATTCCTGTCCCATGAAGAGAAGCTTCTTGCCGGGATGCCCGAACATGAACGTGTAGGCGCATTTGAGGTTCTTGTACTTGTCGATCTCGTAGCCCGGCATCTTTTCCCACATGGAACATTTCAGGTGAACCACCTCGTCGTGGGAAATGGCGAGAATGAAATTCTCCGAATCTGCATAGGTCATGGCGAAGGTCATTTCGTTGTGATGGAAGCTTCTGAACAGAGGATCCTGCTTCATATAACCCAGGAAATCATGCATCCATCCCATGTTCCATTTGAAGGTGAAGCCAAGGCCGCCGTCCTCGGGGGCACCGGTGATCTTCGGCCAGGCCGTGCTTTCCTCTGCGATCGTCATGACGCCGGGGTAATTCTCACGGATCACACTGTTCAGGTGGCGGAAGAATTCGATGGCCTCCAGATTCTGATTGCCGCCGTAGCGGTTGGCGACCCATTCACCGTCTTTCCGGCCGTAATCCAGGTAGAGCATGGAGGCAACCGCATCGACACGCAGCCCGTCCAGGTGGTACTCGCGGATCCAGAAGAGGGCGTTGGCGATCAGGAAATTGGAGACGGCAGGATAGCCGTAATTGAATATTTTTGTCCCCCAGTCCGGATGCTCGCCAAGCCGGGGATCGGGGTGCTCGAAAAGCGGCTCCCCGTCGAAATCGGCAAGCGCGAAATCATCACGGGGGAAATGCGCCGGCACCCAGTCCATGATGACGCCGATGCCGTTTTTGTGACAGGTATCGACAAAGTAACGGAAGTCATCCGGGGAACCTAAGCGGGCTGTCGGCGCGTAATAGCCGGTCACCTGGTAGCCCCAGGAGGCGTCAAGCGGATATTCGGCAAGGCCGATCAGCTCGATATGGGTATATCCCATGTCCTTGACATATTTCACCAGACGATCGGCGAGCTCGGAAAAGCTGTAGAAGCCGTCATCCTTTGCCTCCCAGTGGCGCATCCAGGAGGCCGGATGGCACTCATAGATGCTGATGGGGGCATGCAGCGGGGAGGAGGCAGCGCGGCGGCTTATCCACTCCTCATCGGTAAAGGTATAGCGGGGCGTGAAAAAGCGGGAAGCCGTGCCGGGGCGAAGCTCTGCCCGGAAAGCAAAGGGATCGGCTTTTTTCAGATAACGACCGTCCCGGGTCTTGATCTGAAATTTATAGCACTGTCCCTCCCTGGCGCCGGGAATATCTGCCTCGAACACGTCCGTTCCCTCGGTGCGGGGAAGCTTATCCGCGTCGGGATTCCAGCCGTTGCCGTCATAAAGAAGAGAGACTTCTTCGGCGTGCGGTGCCCAGACCGCAACATGAAAGCCTTCCTCTGCAGGATGAGCGCCGAGCTTTTCATACAGCTCGTAATGCACCCCTTTTTTAAACAAGTAATTGTCCAGATCCGAAAACATATTTTCTCCTTTATCCTGAGCAAAGTATAGCAAAAAAAATGCCTGAGGTAAAGATAAAGAAGCAGCTTTTCAGGAAAATGCTGCAGAGAGCAGCTGAGGAATAAAAAAACCATAGGGTGTGCAACAGATGTATACAAACTGTTTCTTTTTGGGCGCGCTGTTCCTTGACCGGACCTGCGGATGGATGGATAATCGGAGTACACTAACGGGGAGAGCATAAGCAGGGGGAGACCCTTGCTTTTCTGTACCCTGAAACAGGAGGTCACGGTGAAGGAAACAACGCTTGTGATATACGGAGAGGAAAAGGCATGGCTGAAACGCTTTGCGGAGCAGCTTCGGGACAGGACTCAGTCCCGCCTTAAGGTGCTGGAGTTTTCCCGTGAGGAGCTTGTCCGTACGTACCTGCGCGAACAACAGGTTGATCTTGCCATCCTGCCGGAAACGATGGCGGACGAATTTGCCGGAAGCTGTGAAGTGCTGTACTTCACCGAAGAAGAAAATCCGAAGGATGAACGGGCGATGTACCGCTACCGGCCCATGAGCCGCCACCTGGAACAGATCCTGGCCTTTAGCGGGCGAAAACCGGTGGAAAGCCTCGCAGGAAGAGCGAGTGTCCATGCGGTCTGGTCCCCGGTCCGCGGTGCCGGATCCACCGCTTCCGCTATGCTGCTTGGGCAGCTCCTTGCCGAAAAGCAGCAGACGCTGCTGCTGAACACCGAACGCTGGTCAGTGCTTCCGGCTTTGCTTGCCCGGGAAAAAGAAGGCAGTCTTGCGGATCTTCTGTACTATGCACGTGTGGGGAGTGATCCGGCCGAGCACCTGATGGAGGCAGAGGAACAGGAAGGAAACCTGTCCTGGATCTGTCCTGCCCGGGATGCGGCGGACTTAAGGAGCGCTTCGAAAGAAGACTGGACGGTGTTTATCCATGCACTGAAGAGCTGCGGCCGCTACCGGTATATTGTGATCGATGTCGGAGACGGACCGGAAGATGAAAGCTGGATCCTGGAGATGGCAGACCGTATTTGGATGCCGCTAAAGAAAAGCGGCATTTCCCTGCAGAGGGAGAGGATGTTCTGCGCCGCGCTGGAACGGGAGGGAAAAGAGGACCTGCTGGAACGCGTGAGACGCTTCACCCTGCCGGATACGGAAGAGCTGCGGGAACTTCTGGATTACCGGCAGCTTCTCTATACGGAATGGGGCAGAGCGATGCGGCAGCTGCTAAAGGAGACGGACGTGTGAGAGAGGAGCTGAAACCGCTGCGTCTCAAAGTGGCGGCCTCGTTTGCGGGAGGAGAGGTGCCGGATGAGGCTCTGCTTGCCCGCATTGACGAGGAACTGACGGTTTACGGCCGTGCCGCAGGCCTCAGCATTGAAGAAAAAACAATCTGCCGCAAGGAACTGTTCGACTCATTTCGGGGCATGGACATTCTGCAGAAGGCGCTGGATGACGATGCCGTAACGGAAATCATGGTTAACGGCCTTGAGGGGATCTGGCTGGAAAAAGGCAGTGAGATCATCCGCTGGGACCGGGGCTTCGATGACAGAGAAACCCTGGAGGAGGTGATCCAGCTCATGGCGGCCAGTGTCAACCGTCTGGTGAACACAACGACGCCGATCGCGGATCTGCGTCTGGCAGACGGCTCCCGTGTCAATATCGTGCTTCCGCCGGCTGCCCCGGACGGTCCGGTGATGACGATCCGGAAGTTCTACCGGATGCCGCTCACCATGGACATGATGATTCAGGCCGGCTCTGTCAGCAGAGAGGCTGCCGACTTTCTGCGGAGCGCGGTGAGATGCGGCTGCAATATTTTTATCAGCGGAGGAACCGGATCCGGGAAAACGACGTTTCTGAATGCTCTGTCGGAATACATCCCAGCGGAAGACAGGGTAATCACGATCGAGGATTCCCTGGAACTGAAGCTGCAGGGACTGCCGAATCTGGTGCGCCTGGAAACCCGCACGGAGAATCTGGAGGGGACAGGCCGCATTTCGATCCGTGACCTGATCCGGACCGCGCTGCGGATGCGGCCGACGCGCATCATTGTCGGCGAGGTGCGCGGCGAAGAGGCACTGGATATGCTGCAGGCCATGAATACAGGCCATGACGGTTCCCTCTCCACAGGCCATGCGAACAGTGCAGCGGACATGCTGAGCCGTCTGGAGACCATGGCGTTAATGGGCGGTGAGCTCCCGCTTGCCGCGATCCGCAGCCAGATTGCGTCAGCCATTGATCTGATGGTCCATCTGGGGCGGAGCGAAGACCGGAAGCGGAGGGTTTTGGCAATTGAGGAGGTGAAACGGCTTGAAAACGGAGAAACAGGGTGCCGCAGCTTATTCCTTTATGAACGGGGGCAGGGACTTGTCTGGACCGGCTTGCAGCCCGAGCGGCAAACCAAGTGGAAGAACGCCTGCGGCGCAGCGCCGCATTTTTCGGAGAGCGGGAGACTTGATCCGCCGTGTCTTCGCTAAGCTGATTCCGCGTGAGGCATATGAGGCTTTCAGGCTGCCGCTTAAGGGAGGGCTGCTTGCCGCGGCAGGCGGGGCAGCAGGAGGCCTTGCGGCAGGCTGGCTGTTCTTCCGGGGTCAGCTTAGCGCCGTGCCGGCACTGCCCTGCGCCTATATTCTGTACCGGGTGGCTGCCCGCAAGTATGCAAGAGCAAAAAAACTGCAGTTTACGGAGCAGCTGAAGGATTATCTGCTTTCCGTGACCGGTTTTCTGCGAACGGGCTTTGCCCTGGAAAATGCCATGCGTGAAGCGGCAGGAGAAGCCCTGACGATGCACGGCAAAGATGCCATGATGACAAAAGAGGCGGCAGAGATGGTGCGTCTGCTCAGCCTGCAGACGCCTCCGGAGCTGATTCTTAAAGACTTTGCGGCAAGGAGCAGCCTGGACGATGCGGCGGAACTTGCCCGGGTCATAGCGGTGGCAAAGCGCCTGGGCGGGAATTATCTTCCTGTTCTTAAGCGCATGCTGGCAGCAATGGAAGCGCGCCGCATGGTGAGGGAAGAAACGGAGACCTGCCTCGCCGGGCAGAAGCTGGAATATCACATTATGTGTCTCGTGCCTGCCGGGATATTGCTGTATCTGAATCTGAGCACGCCGGAGCTTACCGAAGGACTCTATACGGCAGGCGGGCGCTTGTTCATGGCGGCAGTGCTCCCGGTTTACCTTGCAGCCGTGATCCTGGGGGATCGGATGCTGGAAAAATGCTATGACGGACGATAAGAAACGTTTGGACCGGAGGCGGGCTGCCGGAAAAAGCGCGCTGATCAGCGGCGCAGGCGGCGCAGCCGGCATGGTATGGGGCGTCAGGGCAGGAGAGATGCAGACGGGACTTGTGCTTCTTTTGCTTGGCATCTTGGCAGGCGCCGCGCTTTTGTATCTGCCGGTGCAGCAGGAAAAACAGGAGAAAGATAAGAGAGCCCGGGCTTTGCAGGCAGATTACGCTGCCCTGGTGACGCGCCTCGGACTATACATGACGGCAGGGCTTTCCCTGCGCAGCAGCTGGGAGAGAATCGTCCGTGACTATCAGGAAGACAGACGGGTAGGTAGCCCGTTAAGGATCGCTTATGAAGAAATGGATCTGACCAGAAGGCAGATCATCGGCGGTGTGTATGAAGACCGGGCTTATGCAGATTTCGGAAGACGCTGCGGCTTACCCGAGTATTTGCGGTTGGGCAGTCTGCTGGAGACTTATGTACAGCAGGGCAACCGGGACCTGTTCACTTTGCTGGAGCAGGAAGCCGCAAATGCGTTGGCTGCAGATCTGATGAGGGTGAAAAAACGCGGAGAGCAGGCGGGAACACTCCTGCTTTTACCGATACTGATATTGTTTGGGCTGACCTTGCTTCTGGTCGTGGTGCCCGCGTTTATGCAGATGCAAACAACATGGTAGAAAGGAGAAAAGATGAGAACGGTTAAAGAAATCCTGAAGGACGAGAGCGGGATTGGCGTGGTGGAGGTCATCCTGATCCTTGTGGTGCTGATTGCGCTTGTGGTGATCTTCAAAGAGCAGCTGACCGCGCTCGTGCAGAGCATTTTCGGCAGCATCACGGGCGGCGTGGCAATCATTACGGAATGAAACGGCTGAGCGCTCAGATCAGTGCCTTTTTAGCCCTGATTTTTCTGCTGGTTACGGCGCTTGTCATGGTGACGCTGGAAAGCGCAAGGGCGGCTGCTCTGGATCATCTTGCCGGCATGGCTGCCCGCTCGGGGATCGAATCGGTCTTTGCTGCCTTCCACACGGATCTGCTGCAGGATTTCGGTCTGCTTGCCGCGCGCGGGCGGACGGAAGAGAGGACCTGCTGGCCGGCAGAAGCCGAGCGCTATGCAAGGACTTACCTGCAGCCGGCAGGAGGACTGGTGCGGCAGGGCGACCGTATTTTGCTGTCCTCCCTTTATGTGAAGGCGGTGGATACGGTCTATCTTACGGAAGATAACGGCAAAGTCTTTACCGATGCGGTCATGAATTACATGACAAGCGCCGGGATCAGCGTTTTGCTCAAGGAAACGCTGGAACGGCTCGGTTTGTTTGATGAGGATGGTGCGGCCAGCTTTAACGGAACGCTGCAGAGCTTTCTTGGGAGTGACAGCTACAGTCTGGAAGATATTCTGGGCGGGTACGGTGATCTGAAAAAGAAAGCAGAGGAATTGATTGCGGCAGCAGGGCGGACTGCGGAGGACGAGACGCCTCCGGGCGAAGAAGGGCCGCCGCAGGAAGAAAAAACAGATCTTTCCGGTGTCAGCTTTTCCGAGCTGCTGGATCAGCTGAAGGAGATTAAGGACGGAGGCATCCTGGGCCTGATTACGGGGAATATGCAGCTTTCTTCCTTAAGCTGGAACCTTCCGGACAGACCTTCTCTTCTCCCGGAAGAGGAAAAGCTGCTGCACAGCGGGATCGCACGGGCAGATTATTCTTTTGACGAGATCCTGCTGCTCGGCGAATATCTGATGAATCAGATGGACTGCTATACCTCGGCGGAAAACGGACAGCGTTATGAAGCAGAATATGTTATCAGCGGAAAAAACAGCGACAGGGAAGCGTTGGCTTCTGTTGCCGGCGACCTGATGCTGATACGGACCGGCCTGAATTTTGCTTACCTCTGTACGGATGGAGAGAAAATGGCAGCGGCGCAGACGGCGGCGCTAACCGTGATGTCGGCCCTTGCATTGCCCGAACTGACATCCGTTCTGAAATGGATCCTGATTGCCGCCTGGGCTGCGGCGGAAAGTCTTGTGGATCTGCGTGCCCTGTTCCAGGGGAAACGGGTGGTGCTGTGGAAGAGCCGGACAAGCTGGAAACTCTCGGCGCTTTCCCTGAACAGCGTGCAGGAGGAAGGCGGATTTTCTCTCGGCCTTTCGTACAGCGATTATTTGCGGCTTCTGTTTTATCTGAAGGCAGGACCGAAGACCGCTTACCGCATGATGGATGTAATCCAGGCGCGCTTGAGGAAGCTGCAGTCTGATTTTTACCTACGGGATTATATGGTTCAGGCTTCCCTGTCCATGACGGCGGTGGCGGCAACCATGTATCTGCAATATCCGGCGTACAGACGCCTGAGCGGCGCGGGATTTGGCCGGAAATATACAAAAACAGCCGCTTTCAGTTACTGACGGCGGGATCAGGAAAGGAGGTAACATGAATCGTTTTCCCCGGATGCATCAAACACAAAACGGCGGACCCTTGGCAGAGGAATGGCTGCGACATCTCCCTCAACCCCAATCTTATGAGTCCTTCCGAACACCAAAACGTCTCTCCAAAACTCCGGCATCCGGGGGCTTTCTTTCCGCTGTGATGACTGTGGAGGCAGCGCTTGCCTTCACCCTGTTTTTGCTGCTTTCCAGTCTCTTCTTTACCTTTTATCAGGAGCAGGGGATTGCGCTCCGGGCGCAAAAAGCCCTGGATGAAGTCTGTGAAGCGGTTGCGGAATGGTCTTATGCGGTTTCCTTTGCCGAGCAGTATACCGGAACAGATCTGATGTCGATTGCCGATGGCAGCGAGATTACTGCCGTTTTAAACGGTGACAGCAGCCTGCTTAGCCTGCTGCACGGCAAGCACGACCTTATTCAGGAGGTAAAAGCTTTCTTAAAGGAAAAGACTGCAGCGGTTTTATGGCAGGCGGCCGTGAGAAGCCTTGTGACAGACAAGATCGGAGAGGACAGACTGAAGGCGGCAGGTGTGGAGGGCGGAGCCGACGGCCTTTCCCTGTCGGGCAGCGTTCTGCACGCGCGCGAGCTGGATCTGGTGTTAAGCTTCCGCGTTGCTTCACGCGTCGGGTTTCCGTTCAGGCTGCACATTCCGGTCACGGTCAGAAGCTGCAGGCGCCTCTGGATGGGAACGGTTTCGCAGAAGCCGGAGAGCGAGTCCGAAGATGAGCAGGAACCGGAGGAGACGATCGTTTATGTGACGGCAAACGGCGTGGTTTTTCACAGAAGTCTTGACTGCCGCGTGCTGCACATTCGACCGGTGGCCGTGCCTGCAGCGGAGGTCGGCAATTACCGCAATGCCAGCGGAGGCAAATATTATCCCTGTGATTATTGCTGCAGGGGAAAGCCGGTCCTCGCCGGTGTCGTCTACATTACCAATGAAGGCGTTCGCTATCATGCTGACAGGGACTGCGGCGAGATCACAAGGTATATCAGAAAAATCCCTCTGAGTGAAGCAGAAGAAAAGTACCGTCCCTGCCATTACTGCGGGAAGGAGGCAGGGTGATGCTGCCGCGGGAAACGCTTGAAGCGGCAGAACGCGTTCTGCTGCCCGCATACCTGGTTTTGCTTGCCGTTTGGGATATCCGAATCAAAAAAGTGCCGGCGGCCTTGCTTGCGGCAGGCGGGGGCTGCGGTCTTCTGTTAAGAATCCTGGCAATTGCCGGGGGCGAAGCTGTCTCCGGGATCTGTCTTGCTTATCTTCCGGGCCTTGGCGCCGGAGCACTGCTTTTGACCTCCGCCGCACTAACGCGGGGAGCAGTCGGTTACGGAGATGGAATATGCTTTTGCACGCTCGCTTTCTGGCTCCCTTGGGGAAGCCTTTTTACGCTGCTTACGGCGGCACTGTTCCTGTGCGCTCTGCCGGGGACGATCATTGCTTTAGTCAGGCACACGAAGAAGATCAGCCTGCCCTTTCTTCCCTTCACCGCCGCGGCTTATCTTCTCCTTCTTGCCTGCGGAATGATCGGGGAAGCTTTACCGTAGAAGCTTCGCTGTTGATGATCATGATCCTGCTCGTTCTTGTCTTGCTGATGGGGACGGCGAGGCGCAGTCATGAAGCAATACGAAATGAGGCTTCCGCCTTTGAAGCGGAAGCTGTGCAGCATCAGGAGGAGCGTTTTATACCGAGGGATCTGATCCGCCTGTGCCAGTTTATCGAAGTCTGGATCCCGAAAAAAGACTAATGTACGAGCTACGGAAGGGAGGCGGCATGGATATATGTTACAGCCGGGAGCTGGATGCCAGTTATCTGATCATTTCGGAGAAAAAACCTGAGGATGAGGTTTCGGCGCGTATGGCTGAAAGGACGGCACCGTCAGGTCTTCTGCGCATGGAAAGCCGGGAGACAGAGACGGGGCGGGAGTACCGCTATGCGATCGACGGATTAAGGAGTCTGGAAGCGGAACTTGGGACAAGCGGGATAGGTGCGGCAGAAATCAGGGATCTGATGCACAGTCTCTACCGCGTATCCAATGAACTCGAGGAGTATCTGCTTGAGCCGGACAGCCTCTTCCTTGAACCGGGGTTAATTTACCGCGGAAAGGCGGGCTGGCGCTTTTGTTATGATCCGTCAAGGCGGGAAAGCTTCTTTCTTCAGCTGCAGACCCTTTCCCGTTTCCTGCTGAAAAAGTGCGATCATAATGACGAGGAAACCTCACGCATGGCTTATGCGCTGTTTCAGGTATGTCATGAAGAAAACTTCAGCTTTACCCAGATCTGGGAAGCGTTAGAGATGCCGGCGCCGCAGGCGGCGGAGGAAGGAGAAAACCCGGAATCCAGGGAGACAGGCTTTTTTGCCAGATTCCTTCGTTTTATGGGGTTTTGAGGCGCAAAAACGCAGTCTCACCGAAGCGGAAAGCCCCTGCCTTAGGCTTGACACCGGGGCCCATAGCATTTATCATAAAAACGGCTGGCACCTGTTTGAAGCAGATGCCCGAAAGGCATGGGCAGCAATATGACTCGCCATGCTAAACCTGTGTAAAGGAGCCGTGCATGGAGACGAGCTATGTGGTGCTTTCCGGCGGGCCTGAAGATGAGGCGCTGTACCGGAAGGCAGGAGACATTATCCGCGCCGGAGGTCTGGTGGCCTTTCCGACCGAGACGGTTTACGGCCTTGGCGGCAACGGTCTGGATCCGGCAGCTTCCGCTAAAATATATGCGGCAAAGGGGAGGCCTTCGGACAACCCTCTGATCCTGCATATTGCGGAGCTCGCAGCGCTAAAACCGCTTGTCAGGGATATTCCGGAGGTGGCCATGCGCCTGGCAGAGGCTTTCTGGCCCGGCCCCATGACGCTCATTTTCAATAAAAGCACGCTTGTCCCGAAAGAAACAACGGGCGGCCTCGATACCGTAGCGGTACGCATGCCTTCGCACCCGGCAGCGCAGCGCTTTATCCGGGCATGCGGCGTTCCGGTTGCAGCACCGAGCGCCAACAAGTCCGGCAGGCCAAGCACGACAACGGCGCAGCATGTCCGGGAAGATATGGACGGCCGGATTGATATGATCCTCGACGGAGGCCCTTCGGAGATCGGTCTGGAATCGACGATCATTGATGTGACGGGCAGTGTACCCTTAATCCTGCGGCCGGGATTTATCGGCGTGGCAAGACTGAAAGCCCTGCTTGGACGGGTCGATATCGATCCGGCAGTTCTGAAAGAACCGTCGCCGGATATCCGTCCGAAGGCGCCCGGAATGAAATACCGCCACTATGCACCGAAGGCAGATGTCACGATCGTGGAAGGCGAAGATCCAGCGGGGCGCATCATGAGGGAAGCGGCTGCCGCAGCCGAAGGCGGCAGAAAGACAGCGATCCTCTGCAGCGAGGAAAACAGAAATGCTTATGAAGCGCTGGCAGCAGAGCTTGCCCGGAAGGGGATCAGCATGAAGATCCTGTCAGCCGGAAGCAGAATGCACCCGGAAACCATCGCACACCGCCTGTTTGACTGCCTGAGGCAGTTGGATACAGACGGCATTGAAGCGGCCTGGTCCGAGGCCTTTGACGAGGGGGATCTGGGCATGGCAGTCATGAACCGCCTGCAGAAGGCAGCGGCTTATCATATTGAACATACCGGGCAAAGCACGGAGAATAAGGAGAAAAAGACGATGATTGCGATCGGAAGTGACCATGGCGGATACGGCCTGAAGCAGGAAATCATGGAGCATCTGAAAAAAAGAGGGATAAGCTATGATGACCTGGGATGCTATTCGGAGGCATCCTGTGATTACCCGAAATATGCCCGCGCGGTAGCGGCGCAGGTGGCAGACGGCAAGGCGGAGAAAGGAATCCTGATCTGCGGCACCGGAATTGGTATGAGCATAACGGCCAACAAGGTCCCCGGCATCCGCGCGGCAGCTGTCAGCGACTGCTTTACGGCAGAAGCCACGAGACAGCACAATGATGCCAATGTCCTTTGCCTTGGCGCACGTACGTTAGGCCCCGGCCTTGCCCTGAAAATTGTGGATATTTTCCTGGATACGCCCTTCTCTGATGAGGAAAGGCATATCAGACGGATCGCCCAGATCGAGGCAGAATAAGCCGCAAGAGGAATAAACGGATCAGAAAAGGAGAGACCATGTATCAGAGAGAAGATTACATTAATTGGGACGAATATTTCATGGGTGTTGCTTTCCTCAGCGCCCGCCGCTCCAAGGACCCGCACACGCAGGTGGGGGCCTGCATTGTGAGTCAGGACAATAAGATCCTTTCCATGGGATACAACGGTTTCCCCAACGGCTGTGCCGATGAAGACTTTCCCTGGAACCGGGAAAGCGCCGATCCCTATGACAACAAATATTTCTACACGACGCACAGCGAGCTGAACGCCATTCTGAATTATCGCGGCGGATCACTTGAGGGCAGTAAACTCTATGTGACCCTGTTCCCCTGCAATGAATGCGCGAAGGCGCTGATACAAAGCGGGATCCGGACGGTCATCTATGCAGAGGACCGCTATGCGAACACCTCGGCGACCCGTGCATCGAAGCGGATGCTCCGGGCGGCGGGCGTGGAATTTTACCCTTATGAACCTTCGGGAAGAAAGATTGAACTTGACCTGTAAGCGCTTCCTGCCGCTGCAGGCAACTTAAAGCATGAGCAATTTCAAGAAAAAAGCCATTATACTGCCGGTCATTTTTGTCCTGGCGCTGCTCATCGGGATGATGAGAACACCGGAAAAGACTCCGGCCCGGGAAGAGGGAAGCACGATCAACGCGGCTTCCCTTCCTGTGCTGTGTGCATCATTCGGCGGGCGGCTGATCAATCCGCTCTACGGCTATACGGAGGAAATGAATACGGCAGGCCTGATCGACAGCGTCTTTCCTTTTACAGACAGCCTGACGATGCAGGTGACGCTCCTTGACGGAACGACCCGCCCCAAAAGTGTATCCTATGAAGTGCGCGATGCATCGGATGGGCGCCTGATCGAACGGGGGCATGCCGGTGTATTTGAAGGCAGCCGGAGTGAATGCAGCTTCAGCTTTTCTCTGCAGGACCTTTATGAACCGGAGACGGATTACCGCCTGAAGTTCACGGTCGAGCTGAACGATAAAAGTGCTTTTTACTATACCTGCATCCGGAAAGTGGATGAAAAAACACTGACGGCACTTGCGGACTATGCGCAGAGCTTTCATGATGCCATGTTTGACAAATCGGCGGCCGCAGCGTATTCGGCCAAGCTTGAGCCGAATGACCAGGCGGATAAGAACACCCTTGCCTATGTGGACATCCATTGTTCGTTGGATCAGGTGTCCTGGGGCAGCTCAGGAGCCAGTCCTGCCTCCGATGCCTGGATGACCATTCAGGCACTGCACGGAGATTACGGATATTTCCGTTTTGACTATCTGGCAAAGGCGGACGCCGGCGGAGCGGAGCCTGTCACTCTTTGCTGCAGAGAGACGATGACGCTGCAAAAAAATAAAGCGGCCATGTACCTCCTTGCCTATGAACGCCACGCTTCTCAGCTGTGGGAAGCCAGCGAGGACACCGTCAGCGCCAAGGGCTTTTTACTCGGACTCCAGGAAAGTGACGGGGTTCAGCTGATAAATAACGGCAATGTAACGGCCTTTGCCGTAAACGGCGAGCTGTACAGCTATGCGGCGAAGGAACAAAAGCTGACTCGGGTCTTTTCTTTCCGGAGAAACGGAGAACATGCACTGCGCTCCCTGCGTTCGGACTGTGCGATTCGCATCATGGACGTTGCGGAAAACGGTGATATCGAATTTGCGGTCAGCGGATATATGAACGGCGGCATCCGGGAAGGCATGAGCGGGGCCGTGTATTACACCTGGCAGGCTGCAGAAAACATGCTGAAGGAAAACATGGCGGTTGCCTCGGATAAGGCTCCCGATATCGTCAAACAGGATACCGCAAAGCTCTTTCTGCGGGGCGGCGGACATTTCCTGTATTTCTGCCTGGACAGACAGATCATTGCCATGGATATTTCCTCCGGTGAGACCGCTGTTTTGGTGAACCGGGGCGAATTCGGAAGCCTGGTCCTGAACGAGGAGGGAACCGCCTTTGCCTGGCAGTCCGGCAGCGATCAGACGCGTCCCGGCTCCCTGCACGTCATGGACCTGAAGACAGGGCTGAACACGGATATCGAGGCCGCGGAAGGAGAGTTTATCCGCTCGCTCGGCTATCTTCGTGAGGACCTGATCATCGGGAGAGGAAAAAGAACGGAGACGCCCCTTAACGATGGCGAGGGCGGGCGCTTCCCTCTGTATAGCCTGGAGATCCTGGGCAGCGATCTGGGAAAGATAACCACGTATTCCTATCCCGGGATATACCTGAACGGAATCGAGCTCGATAAGGAAAAAATCATTGTCAGCCGTTATGCGAGAAAAACAGACGGCAGTTATCTGAAGGAGGAGGATGACGTCCTGCTGCGCAGCGGCAGCGAAACAAAGCCCCGCACAGACGGCATTTCCGCCTATACGCATGAAGGCCTGAAACGCCTTACAATGATCCCCATGAATAAGCTGCCGTCTTACCTGCGTCTGGAAGTGGAAAAGACGTCAGAGGTGATCGAAGGAAGACTGCTCGAGCTGACAGGCGCAAATGACGCACAGGATCTTTTCTATGCGTATGGAAGAGGCCGCTTGTTAAAGATCTGCACTGCCGCAGGAGAAGCGATTGCGGCAGCCTCCCCGGACTATGGTTACGTTACGGATGCGCGGGACGGGCGCCTTGTCTGGGCCTGGTCGGTCAAGAAGGAAAAAGAGGAGCTTTCTGCCGGAGCGATCCGAACAGATCTGCCGAAACATCTGGATCTGACTGGCGCTTCCTTCCGAAATCTTCAATATTATATAGATGACGGCATTCCTGTCCGGTGGATCAGTCAGGATCTGGGCGAGCGATGGATCATCGGCCATGAGTGGCAGAAAGGCATTCTGTATGATCCGGCCACGCAGACAAGCGAGCGCATCCCGCAGGAAGACCTGGAGCAGGCAATCCTGCGAAATGATAATTTTTTGTGGTGCTATTTGGATTGACAAAAACAGAGACGGCAAAGTATAATAGCCGGGTGTCATGATTTTAAGTTTCCGCGCAGCCGGGGCAGCAGCGTGCCTTGTTTCCTGAAGCGATTGCAGGGGTGATGTCTCCCGGAGGGACGCGGCGAAGCTTGCCGGGCAACAGCGCCTGGTCTTACGCAACAGAGAACTGCGAACCGTGTCAGGTCGGGAACGAAGCAGCACTAAACAGCCTCTCTGTGTGCCGTAAGGGCGCCGGGCGCTGCGGCAGTCTGCCGATGATTTCGAATGGAGACGCGCGGATTTTTACCGACATTTTCCTGCCTGGGAAATGTCGGTTTTTTATTGCGGTTTGGCGGTCCTTATGGTATGATTTATCCAAAGGTCTTGCCGAAAGACCTGTTTTCTGTTACCACAACAGCGAAGGGAACTGACGAGTTATTCATGGCATATGTAGCATTGTATCGAAAATGGCGCCCGGCCAGTTTTGACGAGGTAAAAGGACAGCAGCCGATCGTTGAGACGCTCAGGAGCCAGATCAGAACCGGCCGGATCGGTCACGCGTATCTGTTTTGCGGCTCCCGCGGAACAGGTAAGACCTCGGTCGCCAAGATCTTCGCCAAGGCGGTCAACTGCGAGCACCCGCAAAACGGTGAACCCTGCGGGACCTGTGCCATGTGCCGCGCGGTAAATGACGGCAATTCGGTGAACGTGATCGAGATCGACGCGGCCTCGAACAACGGGGTGGACAACATCCGGGAGATCCGGGATGAGGTGCAGTACCGGCCGGCTGAAGGCAAATACCGTGTTTATATCATCGATGAAGTGCATATGCTCTCAACCGGCGCATTTAACGCACTGCTGAAGACGCTTGAGGAGCCGCCGGCTTATGTCATTTTCATTCTTGCGACAACAGAACCGCACAAGATTCCGCTGACCGTGCTTTCACGCTGCCAGCGCTATGATTTCCGCCGCATTACCACCGGCGATATCATAAACCGTCTGAAAGAATTGGCCGCGGGCGAGGGGATAGAGGCAGAGGACAAGGCCCTTGCCTATATTGCGAGGAAGGCTGACGGCGGCATGCGTGATGCCATAAGCCTGTTTGACCAGTGCGTGGCTTACCGCGGCGATGCAAAGCTGGATTACGAAAAGGCGCTGGAAGCACTGGGCACCGTGGACAGCGACATGCTGAGCCGTTTTCTGCGGGCTATGCTGGAGGATGATACCTCTGAAGCGCTGGCGGTCATAGAAGCGGTTCGTCTGGAAGGGCGTGAGCTTTCGCAGTTTGTACAGGATTTCGTCTGGTATCTGCGGAATCTGCTGTTGCTGATGACGGCAGAGGCAACGAGTGATCTGCTGGAAATGTCGGAGGAAAACTGGATGCGCCTTGCGGAAGAGGCGAAAATGACCGACCCGGAAGACCTCATGCGGCTGATCAGACTGTTTTCTTCCGTATATAATGATATGCGGGCGGCAGCGGATAAGCGCGTGCTGCTGGAGGTGGCGGCGATCAAGGCAACAAGACCGGCGATGGAAGAGAATCTTTCAGGACTTGCCGCAAGGGTGCTGGACCTCGAACAGAAGCTTGCGAAGGGAAACTGGATGCAGACCCCGCAGCCGGTTTCGGCAGCAGCACCGGACAATAACAAGACAGAAAACGAGAAAACGCCCGAGAAGGTCATCGCCAGGGCAGACTGGGAAAGCCTGCAGGCGATCAGGGAACGCTGGAATCAGTTAAAACGCGCACTGCCGCATCAGGCGGCCTGGCCGCTTGAGGGCGCGTGGGTGGAGCCGAAGGACGGCGGCGTGATGAGCATCGTTTTCGCGGACCGCTTCAAATATAACGCAGCGGTCAGATTTGAGACGATACCGCAGCTGCAGGCAGCACTGCGAAAAACGTATAATAAGGAGGTCGCCTTTGATATCCGTGTGGCAGGCGTGAAGGAATCACAGCCCCGTTTTGTAACGGATGAAGATCTGCAGGCGATCCATATGGAAATAGAGACGGAGGACTAAGATGGCAAAACACGGTGGATTCCAGGGCGGCATGCCCGGCAACATGAACAATCTGATGAAGCAGGCTCAGCGCATGCAGCGTCAGATGGAAGAAATGCAGAAGGCTATGGAGGAGAAAGAATACACGGTCTCGGCAGGCGGCGGAGCCGTTGAGGTCGTGATCACCGGAGGGAACGAGATCAAGGCGGTGAATCTGAAGCCGGAGATCGTCGATCCCGATGATGTAGAGATGCTGCAGGATCTGCTGGTGGCGGCAGTCAATGAGGCGCTGCGCAAGGTGTCATCGGAAAAGCAGAGCGCCATGGGCGGCCTTACCGGAGGATTTGGATTCTAAATGGAATATTACAGCAGTCACATTCAGTCACTGGTTGAAGAGCTCTCACGCCTGCCCGGCATCGGAGCCAAGACTGCAGCCAGACTGGCCTTCCATATCATCAGTATGCCGGAAGAGAATGTGGAGCGCTTAAGCCGCAGCATCATGGATGCCAAGCAGAATGTCCGCTTCTGCAAATGCTGCCAGACCTTAACGGATGAGGAGTATTGTCCCATCTGCAGCAGCGGCAGCAGGGACCGGTCACAGATCATGGTGGTGGAAAACCCGCGCGATCTGGCGGCTTATGAGCGCACCGGGAAGTATAATGGCTTGTACCATGTGCTGCATGGGTGCATTTCCCCCGCGCTCGGCATCGGACCTTCGGACATCCGGCTGAAGGAACTGATGCAGCGTCTGCAGAGTGAAGACGTCCGTGAAGTGATCATTGCGACGAACTCCACGCTTGAGGGCGAAACCACTGCCATGTACATCAGCAAACTGATCAAGCCGACAGGCATTCTGACCAGCCGCATCGCAAGCGGTGTTCCGGTCGGCGGTGATCTGGAATATATCGATGAAGTCACCCTGCTTCGGGCTCTTGAAGGCCGACGGGCACTGTAACAGGAGAACACTATGGATAAGTATACGTATAACATTAAAGCCGAAAAGATCCAGAAGCTGGTCAAAAAGGGCGAATACGAAGCGGCGGTCAAAATCGCTGAAACGGTGGACTGGGAAGAGGTTCATTCCGTGCGCCTGCTGACCATCACAGCGGCAGCGTATGAACGCATCCGTGATTATAAGGGCGCGATCGAACTACTGCAGATGGCCTATGATGAATCGGCTGTCGGAAAACGGATCCTGTACAAGCTGACGGGCCTTGCCATTGCCGACAAGGACGTGGAGCTTGCGCAGCGCTATTATGAAATGTATCTGCAGGAGGCGCCGGAAGACAACGGCCGCTATCTGCTGCGCTATCTTCTGGCTGAGCTGAAGGGCGAATCGCTGGATAAGCGGATCGCCATCCTGGAAACCTACCGCAAATATGAATTTGAAGAAGAGTGGGCCCTGCGCCTGGCTGAACTTTACGATGAAGCCGGCATGGGAGATGCCTGCGTGAGACTGTGCGATGAAATCATCCTGTGGTTCGGCGTTGGCGATTATGTGGATGAAGCACTGAAGCTGAAGGCCAAGTACGCCCCTCTGAGCGCGCAGCAGCAGGATAAGATCGACAACCGCGAATTCTATGAGCAGCGTTATCAGGAAGTGGCGGCTGAGTTCCGGGAAAAAGACGAAGTCGCGGAAGAGCCCGAGGAGGCGCCGGAGGATTCCGATGAGGAGTCTGAAGAGGAATCGGACGAAGATGCCGAGGAGAAAGCCTCTGCGGATGACGATGACGAAGATGACGACGGCGACGAAGAAGACGATGATGACGACGAGGATGAGGACGAGGACGATGATGAGGACGATGACGTTGACGATGAGGAATCGCCTGCCGTGATTTTGCCGGACGATGATGCCTGGCAGGAGAGAATCGTTCTTGTTGAAGGAGATACACTGGAAAAGGCCGTGCCGAAGGTGCTGGCTGCGCTGAATCGTTACCATGAAAAATATCATACACCGATGTCCGGCCTCACCCGGATCCCTGCGCTGAAGTTCAACAAGCTTGGCCTTGCGGCGTCACGCCCGCACATTGCCGAAAAAGACCTTCTGGTGGATGGCGCCTCGGCGCTGTCGGATGATCTGCTGGATGAAATCATCCGTTACGTTAAGGAAGAGGGAACCACGACCGTTTTTGCTCTGACGGATACGCCGACGGAACTGGCTTATCTGGACGCCCGCCTGGGAAGCTTCCTGAAGGAGGAGCTGCCGGCGATCAGCGAGAGCGTGACAGAGGCAGATGAAGAGGCGCTGAAACTTGACCTGGATGAGCCGGAAGAAGAAAAGCTTACGCCTGATCTGGCCGGGGATACCAAAGAGATCGTTCCGCAGGTCAAGGCTGCACTTGGCGAAGCGGAGGAGCCGGTTCTGGATGAACGGGCTGCTGTATCGGATACCGTGAAATTTGATAAAGGCGTTGTTGCGGAGGAAACGGCAGAGCTTCACAGCGCTGCATCCGTGATCCTTCCGGAAAATGACGATGATTACCGCCAAGAGACCATTGAGGATTTCTTCAGAGCCCAGGAAGAGGCGGCAAAGCCCACGCAGGAGGAAGTAAAATCCCTGCAGGAGGCGGCAACGCCTGTGCCGGAGGAAACAAAGCCTCTGCAGGAGGCAGTAACACCTGTGCTGGAGGAGACAAAGCCTCTGCAGGAGGCAGTAACACCTGTGCTGGAGGAGGCGGAGACGCCGGGGGAAGTCACCGCGGAAACGCGGGAAAGCCTTGAAGAGGCTGAAGAGGCCACCGAGGATTCTCAGGGGGCTTTTGCCCTGCCGGAAGAGGAGCTTGGCGCAGAAACTGTCGCGATCAGTGTAGCTGCCGAGGCACTCAGAAAAGAGGCGGAAGCGATTGAAGAAGGCGCAGCGGAGGAAGCAGGAATCATTCTGGAAGAGGATGAGACACAGCCGCGCGAAATCGAGGAAGAGCTTCCTGTTCTGAAAATCGAAGAAGAACCGGAAGAAGAATCAGAGGAGGATGAACGGCAGGAAATGCTGCGGCAAAAAGCAGCAAAGATCGCCGGAAGCATGTCCCCCGAAAGCTTTGTCATTTATGCTAAGAACTATCTGACGTCAATCGACTGTGTTCTGCAGGAGGATGGCGAGGAGGCCCTTATGGCGGCGGCGGAAGACCGTCTGGAGGAAGGCACTGCCCTCACGAAGGAGGAAGCCGAGAACATTATTGAAGCCGCTGCAGACCTTTCCGAGAAAAAAGGCGGTCTCTTCAGCCGCAGATATAATAAGGACGGCTGCCTGATCCTGAAGAGCAAATACATCGTGTAAGGCAGATTCGGACTGCGGGGCGGCTTCAGGCCGCCCCTTTTTCATGAAAGTATACTGCAGATAAGCCTCGAAAAACGGCGTCAACCACTACATTTTGTGGTGCTTTCAGAGCCGACATACAAGGCGAAAAAACTTTTGAAAAAAGTTAAAAAAGTTGTTGACAAGGGAGTAGAAGCGTGGTAGAGTACTCAATGCGCCTCGAAAAAGGCAGCCGCACTTTGACAAATAAATGATGCAATCCAACCCTGAAGATTCTTTAGAATGAACTGCATCTTGCGGTTTTTCGGAACGGAAAAGCTTGCTTTTCCGGGGCGAAAACGCAAGGTATAGGGCGGACGCCCGAATGAGCAGCGGCCGAAGGCCGGTGCGAATTCAAGCAGTTCATCCAATCAATTTCAAGGAACGAAAAAACGACCTAATACAAGGTAAATAACGGACAAAGAAGTCAGCAATGGATTCTTAGTCTGTGATCAAATTTTAACATGA